>JAFWRK010000018.1 GCA_017519965.1 Bacilli bacterium | reverse complement strand
ATAAAAAATTTTATTATTAATTTTGTATCTTCTTTTATAATTGATCTTATTAGTTTTATTGTCTTTTTTGTTATTTTATTTAAAATTAATAGTTATTTTAGTATTTTTATTATTATCTATTTTGTTTTATGTTTATTTTTTTCTTTAATTAGGTCTAAAAGAAAAAAGAAATACTTTAAGAATATAAAAAGTTTAGAAGATAATGTTCAAAGCTATTTAGTTGAGTCTTTAAATAATGTTGATACTACTAAAAACAATCATTTAGAAAAATTATTTCATGATAAGTTATTAATCAAATATAGAATTCTTTTATCAACTAATTATAAATATTTAGATTTTATTAGTTTTGAATCAAGTATATTAATTATGTTTAGAAATATTTTGTTTTTATTAGTTTATTGTTATACTTCTACTTTTATAATAAAAGATACTATAAAAATTGAAGATATGATTATTTATTTTAACTTTTTGAATTATGTTTTAAATAGTAGTAGTAATATTATTAAATTTACTTTAGAAATTCCTTCCTATATTATTTCTTATAATAGAATTGAAGAATTATTTAATGTTTCTTTTGAGAACTTTAATAATAGTTTATTTTATAAATCTTATAATATGGATGGTGACATAGTATTTAGTAATCTGAAATATTCTATTGATAATAAAAATATTTTTAATTGTGTTAATTTAAGAATTAAAAGAAAAGATAAAGTTTTATTATTTGGATCTAGTGGAAGTGGTAAAAGTACATTAATGAAGATGCTGCTTAGATATATTGAAGTACCATATTCTATGATTAAGATTTCTAATATTGATATTAATCATTATCATTTAGAAAATATTAGAAAATGTATATCTTATATTAGTTCTAATGAATTGTTATATAATGATTCTATTTATAATAATATTTGTATGAATAATTCTATTTCAGATTCAGAATTCTTAGAAATTATAGGAATGTGCAGACTTAATTTATTTATTGGTAATAATTTAGATAATTATTATCAAGTTATAGAAGATAATGGTTTTTTGTTTAGTGGTGGAGAAAGACAAAGAATTATATTAGCTAGAGCATTAGTTAGAAAAAGTAATATTTATATTTTTGATGAATCTTTTAGTCAGATTGATATTGAGTTGACTAATAAAATAATTAAAGACTTATTTATTTATCTGAAAGATAAAACCATTATTGTAATTAGTCATAGACAAAATTCCAAAAAATATTTTAATAGATTATTGAAAGTTACTGATGGTGATATTATTGAAAAATAATTATGAAAAATTTGAAGTCTGTATATTAATTATCTTTATTATTATTTTTATAGAGTTTTTATTTATTATTTGTTTATATAAAATTAATCTTAATATTTATAAAACTTATAATTGTGTTGTTATAAAGGATGATTTAGTTTATTTGTTTATTGATAAAGATGATTTAAAAATATTTAATTCAAATAAATATATTTATTATAAGAATAAAAAAAGAAAATTTGAAATAATAGAAGTACAAAGAAATATAACAAAAAAATATCATGAGATTGTTATAAAGTTTAAATTTAAAAATAAATCGTATGACTCTATTAATATTTCTATTTTTAAAAATAAAATAAGGCTTATTCATTTATTTGATGTTATATGGAAGGAGGATTAGATTGAATAAAATTGAAACTGAAGATTTAAAAAAAATAAAGGGAGGATTCGAAGTTAATGCTTGGATTTTTTTAGGTATTGCTGCTATTGTGGTCTTCGCTTCAGGCGTTATTTCAGGCATAACAAATCCAGAGAGGTGCATAAATGATTAGATTAGATAATGATAAATTAGTTAATATAAAAGGTGGAACAACTGGCACTGTTTCTTCTAGTATTATTAATGCTTTTACTAATGTTATTAAAGTTTTGTATGAAGCGGGTCAAAGTTTTGGATCTGCAATAAGACGAATTGCAGAAGGTAACTTATGTCCTCTAGATTAATTACAATAATTATTATAATTATATCGATTCCTATTGTTGGATTTATTCTAAAATTATTATTTTATTTTGGAATTAGAATTGGTTCTTTTATTCGCTTAGCTTTATCATAATTTGCAAAAAATGTCTTAAAATGTTCATATTATTGACCTTTTTTTGACAAAATAACAAAAAAAATGTTGAAAATAAAGAAATTCTTTGTTATAATTTTTGGTAGTTAATGCGAAGGGAGGGATAATGATTGGCGACTAAAGTAACTGTTAGAGGAAATTTGGATCAAGCTCTAAGAAAGTTCAAACAAAAAGTAGCAAGAGACGGTGTCCCTTCAGAGTGGAAAAAAAGAGAAGCTTACGATAAACCAGGTGTTAGAAGAAGAGCTGCTAAAAAAGAGGGAATTAAGAATTCTCAAAAACGAAATCGTGCTAATAATAGAGATTATTAAAATCTCTATTTTTTTTATTCTATTTTTATGATAAAATATGTTCGAGGAGATGGATAATATGGTAGAAAAATTACAAAAAGATATGGTTGAAGCAATGAAAAATCATGAAAAAGAAAGATTAACTGTTATTCGTATGATTAAAGCTGCTATGACTCAAGAAAGAATTGATCATAAAAGAGAAGAAAATGATGAGCTTTTATTAGACGTTGTTAATAAACAAATTAAAATGAGAAAAGATTCAATCGTAGAATTTGAAAAAGGTAATAGACAAGATTTAATTGATAAAACTAATGAAGAAATTAAAGTATTAATGGAATATTTACCTGAACAATTATCTCATGAAGAAGTATTAAAAATAATTGATGAAATATTTGCTTCTGTTAATCCTACTGGACCTAAGGATATGGGTAAAGTAATGGGACCTGCACAAGCTAAATTAAAAGGACGTGCAGATATGAAAGAGGTTAGTTCAATCATTAGAGAAAAATTACAATAAGAAATGCTATCAAGTATTTCTTTTTTTTTCATATAATTTATTAGGTGATAATAATTGAATAATAGAATAAAAAGATATTTTAATGATTTAGATCCTAGATTTATAGTTTTTCCTGATAAATTATATATTATTAACTATAATAAGATATTAGCGTTAGAAGAAGATAGAGTATCTATTTTATTCAATAATAAGAGAGTAGTATTTAGTGGTAGTAGTTTTATATTATATAAATTACTAGATAATGAAGTACTTATAAATGGAGTAGTATCTAATATAGAGGTATTTGATGTCTAGAATAAAATTAAAAATAACTGGAAAAAATATTGAATATTTTTTAAATCTATTATTTGTTAAAAATATAAATTTAGATGTTTTAAGTAAAGATAGAAATAGTATGATAATTGTAGTTAGTTCTGAAGATTACAATATAATAAAGACTATAAAGACAACTTATAAAATCAAAGTATTAAAAGTATATGGTTTTTTATATATAAAATATTTATTGAAAACTTATAGCTGTTTTATTATTAGTTTTTTTATATTTTTTTTAATTATTATAACTATTAGTAATCTTATTCTAAATATTGATGTTATTTCTAATAACAGTAGTTTGAAAAAGAGTATATTGGAAGATTTAAAAGTAAGAGGTATATCTAAATATAGATTTAAAGTTGATTATTATACTAAGCAAAAGATTATTAACGAAATATTGGATGAAGAGAATGATAAGATTGAATGGATGGAAATTGAAGAATATGGAACTAAATACATTATTAAAGTAGTTGAGCGTAAAAAAAATAATGATATAGATAATTGTGTTCCAAGTAATATAGTAGCTAAAAGAGATGCTATTGTATTAGATATTCAGGCTTCTAGCGGAGAAGTATTAACCGCTATTAATAAAAGTGTAAAAAAGGGAGATATTTTAATTAGTGGTAATATCTTTAATAAAGAAGAAATTGTTAATACAAAATGTAGTATAGGAAAAGTATTTGGAGAAGTGTGGTATCAAGTTTATGTTGATGTTCCTGTTCATTATTATGAAGAAAATGTTACTGGTAAAGTAGAAAGAAAGATTGGTTTCGATTTATTTAATTATTCTACTAAAAGTAGTTTTAGTACATATAAGAGGAACGATATAAATATTATTTATAATAAATTATTACCTGTTAGATTATATTATACTGAATACTTAGAGACTATTGTTACTGATAAAACATTTGATTTAAAAAATGTGGATAATTATGCTTTAGAGTTAGCTACTAGAAAAATAAATAATAGATTAGGAAAAGATGATAAAATACTTCTGAAAAAAATTTTGAAAAAAGACATGAAAAATAGTAGAATAATAGTAGGAGTGTTTTTTAAGGTTTTTGAGGATATTGGAGTTACCGAAGAAATACCAGCTGTAGTAAATAATGGAGAGTGAAATATGTTTGATGCTTTCAATAGTACAATTCAGAGTGTTTTAAGTCTTACATGGCCTATGTTAGTAATCTCTAGTGTAGTTTTAATATCTATGAGAATTTGTTATCTAACTAAGAATCATGAAAAGATTATTTTATATAAAGAATTATTTATGTTTTCTTTTATACTATATATTTTATGTTTGTTCCAAATAGTTACTTTTCAGGATGATGTAACATGGAGTTCAAATAATTTTATTCCATTTAAAGAAATATTAAGATATAATATGGGAAGTCGTTTATTTTTTAAGAATGTTATTGGTAATATGGTTTTATTTTTACCTTATGGTTTCTTTACTAGTTTTTATTTAAAAAATGATAAACCTCATATTACTTTGATTTTAACTCTTATAACTAGTTTTGCTATTGAAATAGTTCAATTAGTTATAGGAAGAGTGTTTGATATAGATGATATTATTCTAAATTTATTAGGTGGTTATTTAGGATTCTTATTATATTATTATGTTACTAAGTTATGGAATAAATTACCTAATATGTTTAAGAGTGAGTTTGTTCTAAATTCTTTAGCAATTATAGTTTTGATTATTATAATAACATTAATATAGGAGAGTATATGGATAGTAGTAAAATTGAAATATTTAATCAAGTTAATGAAGAAATACCTGAACTTGATACTGTTTTAAAAGTTTTGTACAGTGCAATTGAAAAAGAAAAATTGGAGAATATTATTTTTAATCTAATAATAGTTGATAACGATTATATTCATGAATTAAATAGAGATTATAGAAATATTGATAGAGAAACAGATGTTATTACATTTGCTTTAGAAGATGATGATACTATGGTTTTACCTGATGATGTTAGAGTTTTAGGTGATATATATATTTCTATAGATAAGGCTAGAGCTCAAGCAGAAGAATATGGTCATTCGTTTTTAAGAGAAATATGTTTTTTAGCAGTTCATGGTTTTTATCATTTATTAGGATATGATCATATGACTCCTGAAGATGAAAAAGTTATGTTTGGCAAACAAGAGGAGGTACTAAGTGCTTATGGGATTACTAGGTAGATTTTTTAGAAAAACTCCTAAGAGAAATAAAGATACAGGTACTATTTTAGAAAGATATTGTAAAAGCTTTTTTCATGCGATTGATGGTATAGTTTATGGTTTAAAGTATGAACATAATATGATTATTATTTTAATAGCTACTATATTTTCAATTGTTTTAGGTTTTTTATTAGAAATTGAGTTATATGAATGGCTATTTGTAATAATTATTTGTGGATCAATTGCATCTATTGAAATGATTAATTCTGCTATTGAAGCAACAATTGATTTAATTACTACTGAGAAACATCCTTTAGCTAAAATTGCAAAAGATACTGCAAGTTCGGCTACTTTAATTTTGTGTATTGTAGCATTAGTTGGAGGAATTATTATATTTATACCTAAAATTTTATTATTAATATAGGAGGGTTTATGATAGAAAAATTAATAAAATTACATAATAATAGTTATAGTCCATATTCTAATTATGCAGTTTCTGCAATTGCTGTTATGAATGATGGTACTGAATTTAATGGTGTTAATGTAGAAAATGCAGCTTATGGAGCTTCTATTTGTGCAGAAAGAAGTGCAATACTTAGTGCTATCAGTAATGGCTATAAAAAAGGTGACTTTAAAGAATTATATGTAATGGTTTCATCTGGAGAAATAGGTATGCCTTGTTTTCAATGTAGACAAGTTATTTCTGAACTATTTGATAAAGATTGTATAATCCATTGTTGCTCTACAAAAGGAGAAATAGTTGATTATACTGTGTCAGAATTATGTCCATTTCCATTTGGAGAGGATGATTTAAAATGAGATGTGGTTTTGCAAGTTTAGTAGGTAGACCTAACGTTGGAAAAAGTACTTTACTTAATAGTTTATTAGGAATGAAATTGGCTATTACTTCAAATGTTAGTGGAACTACTAGAAATGTTATACAAGGAATATATAATGATGAAGATTCACAAATAATATTTGTAGATACGCCTGGAGTTCATAAACCGGTCAATAAACTAGGTAATTTAATGAATAAAAAAGCTTATGAAAATGCACATGACGTTGACGTAATATTATTTTTAATTGATGCTAGTACTGGTTTTGGTAAAGGTGATCAATTTATTTTAGATAAGATTAATGACTCTAAATTACCTATATTCTTATTACTTAATAAAATTGATCAAGTTAAAGATAAAACTAAGTTATTAGAAGAGATAGATAAGGTAAAAGACAAATATAGTTTTAGTGAGATAATACCAATAAGTGCTAAAAAGAATAATAATATAAATGAACTTATTAGTACTTTAAAAAAGTATTTACCTGAGATGGATTCTATATACTCTGAAGATGAGATTACTAATGTATCAACAAGATTCATTATGGCTGAGTTTGTTAGAGAAAAAATACTTGAATTAACTCATGATGAAATTCCTCATACAGTTACTTGTTATGTTGAAAACTATGAAGAAAATAGTAAATCTATTCATATACAAGTTTTAGTTGTTGTTGATAGAGATAATGTTAAGAAAATTATTATTGGTAAAAATGGTTCTATGTTAAAAGAAATTGGTACAAGAGCTAGACATGATATGGAAGAGTTTTTAGGAAAAAAAGTATTTTTAGAAACTTATGTTAAGACTATTAAAGATTGGAGAAATCAAGAAAAATATTTCTCTGAGTTAGGATTAGAAGACGAAGAATAATTTTTTTGAATAAAATAATAATAAATCACCACTATATAAGTAGAGGTGATTTTCAAATGAAAAATAATGAAAAAATATTATGGGAATTATTTCGTAAAACAGGAGATATAAAATACTATAATATGTTACAAAAATTAAGAAAGAAGTAGATTATATTGAAAATAGAAAGTGTTGAAGGTATTGTATTGAGTGAAGTTAATTATAGTGAATCTAGTAAAGTACTTAATGTATTTACTAAAGACTATGGTTTAGTTGGCATAATGTCTAAAGGATGCCGCAATATGAAAAGTAAACTTCGAGGAGTTAGTCGTAAGTTAATATATGGTACTTTCAATATTTACTATAAGGAAAATGGTGTTTCTACTTTGATAAGTGTTGATCTAATTAATTCTTTCTCTAATATTATGAAAGATTTGGAAAAGATTAGTTATTCATCATATATATTAGATTTAGTATTACAAGTAGTAAGACAAAATAATGATTCATCTATATTTGATTTGCTTAAGAGTACTTTAACAAAAATAGAGGATGGAGTAGATTCTTTTGTTCTAACTAATATATTGGAATTAAAATTATTAGAATATTTAGGTGTGAAGCCTAATTTAGATTCATGCAGTATCTGTGGTAGTACTAAGAATATTGTTTCTTTATCTGGTGCTGATCATGGATTTGTATGTGGAGATTGTTTTACTAATCAGAGAATAACCAGTGCTGATGTAATTAAAACTATTAGGTTATATGATTTGATAGATATAAGTACTATTAATAAAATAGATATTGATCGAAAAGTCTGTGAAGAAATTAATACATTTTTAGATGAATATTATGATAGATATACTGGCTTATATATTAAAAGTAAAGATTTTATAAAACAGATAAATAGGTTGAATTAGCAAGTAAAACTTGCTTTTTTTGTGGTTTTGTGTTATAATTAAGACGCTTTTGATAGATAGGGTATTAAAAGTTTCAGGGGGTTGTTTTTATGAAATATAGAATAAAGGAAAGAAAATTATTTAAACTTAATAATTATGTTTTACTATTATCATTAATATGTTTAATATTATATAGTATTTTAGTTTTTAATTCTTATAATATTATGAAGTATTTATCTTTAGTTGTAGTAGTGTATTCTACTTATGTATTAAATAAAGAAATATCTTATGTTATTAATTATATAAAAGCTAAAAAAGTTAAAAAATATAACTTTTCTAAGATTAATTCTAAATATATATATGATGGTAGAAGAAAATTAAAGGAATTAGTAGATGTTCGATATTAAGAAAAAGAAGATTGCAGGTGTTATAACAGGAATATCTTTAGCTGGTGCTTTAGTAATTGGTGGTAGTGCCTATTTAATTAAATACTATTTTAGAAATTCTGAATGTGATTTAGATTATGATCATTTACATGTTTATAAAAGAAACTTTTCTGATGTAATAACTGTATTTGATAGTGAAAGAATGAATTTACATGGATATTCTTGGACTAATGAAATTAAGCCGTATAGTGAACATGATATTGATAGAATTCATTATATGGAAAAGAAAGATTTAGTTAGTATTTATGATAATTCTGAATACTTAAAAACCTACATGGAAAAGAATAAAGATTATGATGAATATGAATACTTTTATCAAGAAAAAGTTGTTGATTATTATGTAGATCAGGTAACTGGTGTAATATCGATGTCTGAAACTGGTAATGTTAGGCCTGTATATAAATATGTTACTAAGTATGATTATACTGCTGATATTAATCATTCTAATTTAACAGGTGCTGCTAGAACGGTTCATAAGAAGTATTATGCTTATAATATTAAAAAGGATAATGATGAGTTTACTTCTAGTAAGAGTGAAGAAGTTGATGATATTATGGATTTAGCTGAAATGTATCCTTACTTTAAGCCTAATAGTTTTTCTAAAACAGAATATATTAATTATAAAATTGATTTAAAAACAAAAGTAAAAAAATAATATTGACTTTTGTTTTTTTTTCTATTATATTAGTTGCATAAGTGTGATGACGGGTGTGGAAAGCCCAGAGCAGTATAATAAAGAGCTGATTCTTCTAGAATAAGTAAGGTGGAACCGCGGGTTTTACTCGTCCTTACATATTCTAGGAGTTTTTTTATTATATTGTATAAGGAGGAGATAAAATGGAAGAAATCACAATGGAAAAATTAGTTAATTATTGTAAACAGTATGGATATATATTCCAAGGAAGTGAAATATATGGTGGCTTAGCTAATACTTGGGATTATGGTCCATTAGGTTCAAGATTAAAAAATAATATTAAAGATGCTTGGAGAAAACATTTTATACAAGAAAGACCTAATGCTTATGAAGTAGATGCTGCAATACTTATGCATCCTAAAGTATGGGAAGCTTCTGGTCATGTAGCAAGTTTTTCTGATCCATTAATAGATTGTAAGCATTGTAAGACAAGACATAGAGCAGACAATTTAATAGATGATTTTGATTCAAATGCTCATGCAGATGGTATGACTGATGATGAAATGGTTAGTTATGTTAAAGAACATAAAGTACCTTGTCCAAATTGTGGAAAATGTGATTGGACTGATATTCGTCAATTTAAATTAATGTTTGAAACTCGTCGTGGTGTAGTAGATGATGGTAAAAATTTGGTTTATTTAAGACCTGAAAATGCCCAAGGAGAGTATGTTAACTTCTTAAATGTTCAAAGAACAATGAGATGTAAATTACCTTTTAGTATTGGTCAAATTGGTAAAGCATTTAGAAATGAAATTACTCCAGGTAACTTTACTTTTAGAACTATTGAGTTTGAACAAATGGAATATCAAACATTCTGTAAAGAAGGAACTGATTCTGATTTATATAATTATTTCAAGAAATATGCAAAAGAATTTTTCTTATCTTTAGGAATTCCTGAAGATAAAATGAGATATCATGATCATGAAAAATTAGCTCATTATGCTAAAGAAGCTTGTGATATTGAATATAAATATACATTTGGTTGGGGAGAATTAAATGGTACTCATAATAGAACTAATTTTGATTTAGGAAATCATCAAAAATATTCAGGAGTATCTCAAGAATATTTAGATCCTGAAACTAATGAGAAATTTATTCCTTATATTATTGAATCAACTGTAGGTTGTGATAGATTAGTTTTAGCTATACTTGATAATGCTTATACTATAGAAGAATTAGAAGATGGAGATACTAGGGAAGTATTAAAACTTATACCTAAATTAGCTCCTTATAAAGCAACTGTTTTACCACTAGCTAAAAAATATCATAGTGAAAAAGCTTTAGAAGTATATGAACAATTATCACATGATTTTATGGTTTTATATGATGAGTCTGGTTCAATTGGAAAGAGATATAGAAGAAGTGATGCAGTTGGTACTCCTTTTGCTATTACAATAGATGATGAAACTATTAATAATGGTACAGTTACTATTAGAAATAGAGATACTATGGAACAAGAAGTAGTTAAAGTAGAAAATACTAAAGAATATCTTAATGATAAAATTAATAATTAATTATATTTTTAAAAGTTTTTGTTGACAAATAATGGTTTGGTGCATATAATATTACTAGTCGAGAAAAAAGGAAAGAGATTTTATATCCACCCGATCATGCGAATAGCGATGGGTCAAATGCCTAAGAAATTTTTTCTAATGGTTTTTTGATTGAGAAAGTGGATATAGAAATATATCCGCTTTTTCTTATTTATGGAGGTGTTAGGTATAGCAAATAATAAGAATGGCTTATTGATTAATGATCAAATTAAAGCTCGTGAAGTGTTAGTTATTGGTCCTAATGGAGAACAAGTTGGTGTTAAGTCTTTACAAGATGCTTTAACATTAGCTACATATGCTTCTTTGGATTTAGTGTTGATTAGTCCAAATGCTAATCCACCAGTTTGTAAAGTAATGGATTATAACAAATATCGTTATGAAAAACAAAAAAAAGAAAAGGAAGCATTAAAAAAACAAAAGGCAAATATGTCTGAATTAAAAGAATTTAGATTATCGCCTGTTATTGATGTTGGGGACTTTGAGACTAAATTAAGAAATGCAACTAAATATCTAGAAAAAGGTGATAGAATTAAGCTTTCAATTCGCTTTAAAGGTCGTCAAATGGCACATACTGAATTGGGACGTGAAGTTCTAGAACGTTTTGCATCTCGAGTTACTGATTATGCGGATATAGAACAAAAACCTAAGTTAGATGGTAAGACAATGACTATGTTATTGGTACCAAAGAAAGACAAATAATAGTAGGAGGAATTAAAAATGCCAAAGATTAAAACACATAAAGGTACTGCAAAAGTAGCAAATAAACGTAAAAATGATGTAAAAATTGGAAGACCTGGTCGTCGTCATAATACTGGTGACAAATCAGCTAGTTTCAATAGAAATGGTAGAAAGGGATCTACTTTAAGTAAGGCAGATCAAAATAGATTAAAGAATTTAATCTAAATAATAATAAGATAGGAGGAAGTTACAATGGCAAGAGTTAAGAATGGTGCAGTTACTAAAGCACGTCATAAAAAAGTATTAAAAGCTGCTAAAGGTTATTTTGGTAGTAAACATAGATTATATAAATCAGCTAAAGAACAATTAATGCATTCTGGACAATATGCATTTAGAGACAGAAAACAAAAGAAGAGAGATTTCAGAAAATTATGGATTACAAGAATCAATGCTGCTTGTAGATTAAATGAAATTAGTTATTCAAGATTTATTGAAGGATTAAATAAAGCAGGTGTTGAAGTTAATAGAAAAATGTTATCTGAAATAGCAATTAATGATCCAAAAACATTTAGTGAATTAGTAAAAGTAGCTAAAGATGGAAAAAATGGAAAAATTAAAAAGAGTGAAGAGGTTAAAATAGAAGAAGTTACAATTGGTGCTAAAGCAGCTAAGAAAGAAGTAAAAGCAACAGAAAAAAAGGAAACTACTAAAAAAGAAACAGCTAAGAAAGAAGTAGCTAAGAAAGAAGTAGCTAAGAAAGAAGTAGCTAAAAAAGAAGTAAAGAAAGAAACTAAGAAGGCAGATGTTGATTATTCTAAAATGACAGTTGCTGAATTAAAAGAAGTAGCTGCTAAAAAGAAAATTAATGTAACAGGTATGAAAAAAGCTGAAATAGTTGAAGCTTTATCAAAATAAAAATAAACATATTAGTGAATTCTTATATCTAGTGCCTTAGGGTGATATATTTTAGAAACTAATAGAAGAGAAAAACGAAGGAGATTAAAAAATGACAGTAATATCAATGAATTATTTATTAGAAGCTGGTGTTCATTTCGGACATCAAAAAAGAAGATGGAATCCAAAAATGAAGGAATACATCTATACAACAAGAGATGATATCTATATTATAGATTTACAAAAAACAGTTAAGAAAATAGAAGAAGCTTATGATGCTATGAAAGAAATAGCTCAAGCTGGTGGAAAAGTTTTATTTGTAGGAACTAAAAAACAAGCTCAAGAAGCTGCTGAAGAATGTGCAGTTAGAACTAACAATTATTTCGTTAATGAAAGATGGTTAGGTGGAACTTTAACTAACTTCAAAACTATCCGTTCAAGAATTAGAAGAATGGAAGAAATAGAAAATATGGAAAAGGATGGAACTTTCGAAGCTTTACCTAAGAAAGAAGTTATCCAAATAAGAAAAGAATACGATAAATTAAATAAAAACCTAAGAGGTATTCGTGAAATGAAGAGATTACCTCAAGCTATGGTTATCGTAGATCCTCGCAAAGAAGAAATTGCTATTAAAGAAGCTCATATTTTAGGAATCCCAGTATTTGGTGTTGTAGATACTAACTGTGATCCAGATGTAGTAGATTATGTTATTCCAGGTAATGATGATGCAGTTCGTTCTGTAAAATTATTAATTGGTGCTTTAACTAATGCTATAGCTGAAGTTAATGGTAATGAAATTATTGATTATATTAGTGATGAAGATAAAGCAAAAGCTGATAAGAAAGCTTCAAAAGAAGATGAAGTAGAATTTACTGAAGCAATTAAAGAAGAAAAAGTTGAAAAAGTAGAAAAAGAAGAAAAACCAGCTAAGAAAGAAACAGCTAAAAAAGAAGTAAAAAAAGAAACTAAAAAAGAAGAAAAAGTAGCTGAAAAGAAAGAAACAACTAAGAAGACTACAAAAAAAGAAAATAAAAAAGAAGATGTAGATTATTCTAAAATGACAGTTGCTGAATTAAAAGTTGTTGCTTCTGAAAAAGGTATTTCAACTACTGGTCTTAAAAAAGCTGAAATAATTGAAGCTTTAACTAAATAAGATTAATAGAAGATTAGGTTGGAGGATGGGATTCATCCTCTTTTTTGTTAAATTTTATCTTTTATAATTACATTATTTAAGATATAATATATTTGTTTGAAAGTTAGGAGGACTATTATGTATAAAATTAGTGATGTTAAAGAGTTAAGAGAAAGAACTGGAGCTGGAATGATGGATTGTAAAAAAGCTCTAGAAGAATGCAATGGTGATATTGATAAATCAATCGATTGGTTAAGAGAAAAAGGTATTGCTAAAGCTGCTAAGAAAGAATCTAGAATTGCTGCTGAAGGTTTATGCCAAATTAAAACTGAAGGAAATACTGCTGT
Source organism: Bacilli bacterium (assembly GCA_017519965.1). The sequence continues at coordinate 7,290 of JAFWRK010000018.1, read as the reverse complement.
TATAGTAGAAGTTAATTCAGAAACTGATTTCGTTGCTAAGAATCAAGAATTTACTTCATTTGTAGATTATATAGTTGATCAATTATTAGCTAATGATGTTAATACATTAGAAGAAGCATTAGAAATCAAAGATGGAGATTCAACTTTAAACGATAGATTAGTTGCTTTAGTTGCTAAGATTGGTGAAAAAATATCTTTCAGAAGATTTGAAAAAATTACTAAAAATGATGATGAAATTTTTGGTACTTATAAACATATGGGTGGAAAGATTGGTACAGTTGTAGTATTAAAAGGTGCTAACGAAGAAGTTGCAAAAGATGTAGCTATGCAAACTGCTGCTATGAATCCAACTGCTTTAAATAGATCATTAGTTCCACAAGAAGTTATTGATAGAGAATCTAAAGTAATTAAAGAACAAGTTATGGCTGAAGGAAAACCTGAGGATATAGCTGAAAAGATGGTTGTTGGAAGACTTAATAAGTTCTATAAAGACGTATGTCTAGAAGAACAAGCATTTATTAAAGATTCTGGTTTATCAGTTAAAGATTATGTTAAAAATAATGGTGGAGAAATTGTATCAATGACTAGATTTGCTGTAGGTGAAGGAATTCAAAAGAGAGAAGAAAACTTTGCTGATGAAGTAATGAGTCAAATCAAAAATTCATAATTAAATAGAATGCATATGCATTCTTTTTTATTAATATGATATAATTATAATGGAGGTAGTTATATGAGTAAGCAATCTTCTTTAGAAAAAATTGATAGTCAAATAGAAATGTTAAAGAATAAAGACTTTGTCGAAAAGAAGCAAGAAAAAAAGATAAAGAAAAAGACTAATAAACCTAGAAAACAAATATTAGAAGAGCCTACTATAGTAGATAATGATCTAATGTCTGATTTAATTTCTAATAATGAAGATACTAAAGTATTTGCTCAAAAAGATATTTCTAAAAAAATTGATATTGATAATACTAAGACTAGAACTTTTTTCTCTATATATAATGTAACAGAGAAACAGATAATTGATTTTTATTTACCTCTATTTATGATTTTATTAATATTTGTATTAATATTCTTAATATTTTTGATTTAATCCTTTAAAAATAAAGGTATTTATAATATAATTGAGACAAGGAGTGAAATAATGGATACTGAGATGATTACTTTAGAAGTAACAGATAAGATCGAAAAAGCTTTAGATAATTTAGATAAGAAATTTACTACTGTAAGAGCTGGACGTGCTAATCCATCTAGTTTAGATGGCGTTGTTGTGGAGTATTATGGTTCTATGACACCATTAAAACAATTAGCTACTATTTCTGTTCCAGAGGCTAGACAATTATTAATTAAGCCTTTTGATAAGAGTTCTTTAGGTGCTATTGAAAAAGGTATAATAGCTGCTAATTTAGGATATAATCCTGGTAATGATGGAGAAACAATTAGAATAGTTATTCCTGAACTTACAGAAGATAGAAGAAGAGAATTAGTTAAACAAGTTAAAGCTTTATCAGAAGAAGCTAAAGTTAGTGTTAGAAATATAAGACATGAAGCTTTAGAAGAAGTTAAAAAAGCAGAATTACCTGAAGATCAACAAAAATCTATGGAAAATGAAATTCAAGATTTAGTAAATGAAGCTAATAAAAATATTGAAGCTAAATTTAAAGAAAAGGAAAAAGAATTACTTACTGTATAGTAATTCTTTTTTTATGCTATAATTATATTGGAGGGTGATTTATTTAGATGGATTCGTCGTCGAGAATAGAAAAAAAGAATATAGAGGATGATGACAACTATTTTGATAAAACAGTTTTAAATTTATATACTTATGAATATGAAAAAAGTAATTATAAGGAAATTAAAAATTATTTAAGAAATAATCTTTTAAAAGTTAAATTAATTGCTTTAAAGGAAAAAGCTTTAAATAGGCATTCTTCTAACAGATTGTTTGAGGCTTATGATTATTTAAATAATCTTTGTAAAGAAGATTTAAAAAACTATAAAAATTTAGTTAATTATTGCAAGAATACCAATGTATTTGAAGATGAAATATATATGGTTTATGGTGATTATTGTGATAATTATCATAGATTAGTTGTTGATTTTATTGATGATGTATATGATAGAGTATGCAATAAGGCCATAGTTTTATCTATTATGGAAACAGAAGATAAAGAAAATGATTTAAAAAATTCTAATAAATATTTGATTCCTTTTGTTAAACAAAAAGGTTCTAAAATAAAGGTTAAAAGCAAGTAAAACTTGCTTTTTTTGGTGTTTTATGATATAATTAGTCCACATATTGAGAGGGGAATATGAAAATGAATGATGAGTCGATACTCTGTCATGAAAATAAAATAATGAATAGTGAAGAGTTAATAGATAAAATAAAATCTATTAAGAAAGAAACTAAAAAAAATAAGTTAGTTTTAAAGAAAGAATATTGTTTAGATATTCTAAAAGGTGAAAGACATATTGATAGTTTAGATTATAGTATTAAGTATTATAATGATTTAAATAATGAATGTTTGAATAATTATAACTTATTATTAGATTATACTAATTATTGTGAAAATAATAATGATAAATCTAATAATATAATATTAGAGTCATTAAATGACTATTGTTTAAAATTCTATAAATATACTAAATCTATGTATAAGGATATTATTAATAGAAATTGTAATAATGCTTTAATAGTTTCTTTAATTAATAATGAAGAAATAATGGATCCTTTTAAAGCTAATAATGAAGATTTGATTAATCATGTTAGTCAAATAGTTGAATTTAAAGTTAAGAAAAAGATTAAATAGTATAAGAGGATATTTTATATGAAAAACAGTTATTCAATTAGTAAAATACTTGACAAAATAAATAATAATGAAAAACTTAGTGATGGTGAATTAACAGCAATGACTAATTATGAAAAAAATAAATTAGACGCTAAGTATTTTGAATTAACTTCTGTTATGACAGAATTTTATTCTGATAATTTTTTTGATGAATTACTAAGAGACTTTACATCTCAAAGTAATATAAATCAAGATGATATTTCAATTTATGAAGAGTTATCTAATGAAGGTAATGTACTTAAGTCATATTTATCTTTATTAGCTTGTTCAATGAATTTTATAAAACCTTATGAGTATTTATATAGAACAACTTCATATATGTTATCTACATTTGGAACTCATACAAAAAATGTAATAGAAGCTAGAAAAAATGGTCAGAAGTATAGTAATAGTCCTTCATACTATAATAGAGTTAACTTTATTAAAGAAGCTGAAGAAATATTTAACTATGATAGTTTAATAGGTGATCTTCATGAAGAACTTGATTTTAATGTTACAAATGATATTTGTGCTTTTGAAAATAATATTTGTGAAGATGAAATAAATGCTTTAGAAGAGTCTAAAGCTAAAGTTTTAAAAATTAGAAAAAAATATATTTAGTGTTGTAAATAAAACTAGATATGTTATAATAAACTCATATCGACATTGATTAAGAAGTAGTAATAAATGATTTCTTTTCAGAGAGTATGTGGTAGGTGCAAACATATAAAGAATAGTTTATGAATTCGTCTTAGGAGTTCTTATTAATAGTAAGCGTAAATCTTGCGTTAAAAGATTAGAGAGTATAGTAAAAGAACTATAAAGTAAGGTGGTACCGCGTAATTCGTCCTTACATTTATAGTTCTTTTTTTATTTATAGGAGGGATAATATGAATATTGAAAGTGTAAAAAAAGAATTAGAAAAAGATTTATTGAATGTTGATTCTATTAATGAATTAAATGATTTAAAAGTTAAATATTTAGGTAAAAAAGGTTTAATTACTGAATTAAATAGTAATATTAAAAATATTAAAAATGAAGAGAAGAAAGAATATGGACAAAAAGTAAATGAACTTAGAAACACTTTTAATGATTTTTATGAGGATAAAAAATGTAAATTAGAAAAGGAAATTCTTGATAAAAAGCTAAGTAGTGAAGCTATAGATATAAGTTTACCTGCTACTAAAGTTATTAGTGGTGCACCTAATATATTAGAAGAGTTAATTGAACAAGTAGAAGATGTATTTATGTCAATGGGATACGATGTTGTAGATGGACCTGAAATAGAATTAGACAAATATAACTTTGAAATGTTAAATATTCCAAAAGGTCATCCAGCTAGAGATGCTCAAGATACTTTCTATATAGAAGGAGAAGAAATATTACTTAGAAGTCAAACTTCTCCAGTACAAGTTAGAACAATGTTAGAGGGTAAAGGAGAAAAACCTATTAGAGTTATTTGCCCTGGTAAAACATATCGTAGAGATGATGATGATGCTACTCATTCACATCAATTTATGCAAATAGAGGGTTTACTTGTTGATAAAGATATTTCTCTTAGTGATTTAAAAGGTACTATAGATGTTTTAGCTAAGAGGTTATTTGGACCTGAAACTGAGACTAGATTCCATCCTAGTTATTATCAATTTACAGAACCTTCTGTTGAGGGAGATATAAGTTGTTTTAATTGTCATGGAAAAGGTTGTAATATTTGTAAACATACTGGTTGGATTACTGTTGTAGGAGCAGGTGTTGTTCATCCTAATGTATTGCGTATGAGTGGATATGATCCAAATAAATGGAGTGGATTTGCATTTGGATTTGGAGCAGAGAGACTTGCTATGCTTAAATATGATATTAATGATTGTAGAGTATTTTATAATACAGATTTAAGAGAATCAAAAACATTTGATAGAAAGGAGCAAGATTAATATGATAAGTTTAGAATGGGTAAAAGAATATATAGATATTTCTGATCAAGATTTAAAAGAACTAGCTGTTAAAATTACTCAATCAGGAATTAATGTTGAAAAAGTTATTACTAATCATATTGATAATGTTGTAATTGGTGAAGTATTAGAATGTAGTGAACATCCTGATAGTGATCATTTACATGTTTGTGATGTTAATATTGGTGATAAGGTTGTACAAATAGTTTGTGGTGCTCCTAATGTTAGAAAGGGATTAAAAGTTATAGTTGCTCTTCCTGGAGCTGTTCTTCCTGGTGCTTTTGAAATAAAGAAAAGTAAGATTAGAGGAGTAGAATCTAATGGAATGATTTGTGCTCTATATGAATTAGGCTTAGAAGAAAAAACAGATGAAAATTATAATAGAGGAATTGAAGAATTAGATAAAGATGCTAAAGTTGGTGAAGATGCTTTCTCTTATTTAGGATATGATGATACTCAATATGAATTAGATATTCATAAACACAGAAATAATGATTGTTACTATCATATAGGATTTGCTTATGAAATAGGAGCAATTTTAAATAGAGAAGTTAAGCTTCCTGATGATAAATATAATGAAATAGATGATTCTGTAGATAAGCATTTTAGTTTAAAAGTTGAAACTCCTAAGTGTCCTTATTATTTAGCTAAGATGGTTACTGATGTTAAAGTAGGAGAAAGTCCAGACTTTATTAAAAGAAGACTTATTTCTGCTGGTATGAGACCTATTAATAATGTAGTTGATATTTCTAATTATGTTATGCTTGAATATGGTCAACCACTTCATTTCTTTGATAAGAAAAAATTGGGTGACAAAATTGTTGTAAGAGATGCAAAAGAGAAAGAAGAAGTAATAACATTAGATGGTAAGAATAGAGTATTAAAATCTAGTGATATAGTAATTACCGATGGTAAAAAGAGTGTATGTATAGCTGGTGTAATGGGTGGAGAAAATACTGAGGTAGATGATAATACTACTGAAATATTAATTGAAGCTGCTATATTTGATCCAGTTAGTATTAGATATACTGCTGCTAACTTAGATCTTAGAAGCGAAGCATCTATTCGTTATGGTAAAGGTCTAAGCTATGAATATACTGATAAAGCTATTAGAAGAGCTTGCTCTTTATTAGAAAAATATGCAGGAGCTAAAGTTTTATCTGGCATTGTTTCTCATGATAAAGTAGATAAAAGTGATAAGATAGTAGAATTTTATCCTGAAGATGTAAATAAAATATTAGGTATTGAAATTAGTGAAGCTGATATGAAAGTGGAATTAGGAAGATTAGATTTCCCTTACAAATTAGAAAAAGGCAAATTTGTTGTTACTATTCCTAAGAGAAGATTGGATATTGATCCTAATGTTAATGACATTGCTGAAGAAATTGGCAGACTTTATGGATATGGAAATCTAGTTTCTACATTACCAGTTGTTCCTATCAAAAGAGGTGAATATATTGGTGATGTTAAGTATAGAAAAGAAATATCTAAGAGACTTAGAAGATTAGGTTTAAATGAAACTAAGACTTATACTTTAGTAAGTCCTGAAATGTCAAAACTATTTGATTATGAGAATAAGGAAAAATGTGTATTACCTAATCCAATGAGTGTAGATAAAAGTGTTGTTAGAACTACTATTATTCCTTCATTATTAAATGTTTATGATTATAATAAGAAACGTAAAGTAAAAGATATTATGTTATATGAAATAGCTAAAACATATGATAAAGAATATAATGAAGAAAGTAAAATAGCTGGTTTAATGTCAGGTTTATATTTAACTAATGGATGGAATGAATTTAAGAGGGTTGATTTCTATGTAGTTAAAGGTATTGTTGAAAACTTATTAGATTATATGGGATTTAAGAATAGATATACTTTTGAAGTTGGAACATGTAGTGATTTACATCCAGGTATATCTGCAAACATCTTATTAGATAGAAAAGTAATAGGTGTTATAGGTAGAGTTCATCCTAATGTATTAAAAGATGAAGTATATGTATTTGAATTATCATTACAAGCTCTAATGAGTAAGATTAAACCTCTTAAGTATAAAGAAGCTCCTAGATATCCTACAATAGAGAAGGATTGTGCATTTATTTTAGATAAAAATGTTACAGCAGGAAGTGTTCTTGATACTATTAAAAAAGCTGGAGGAAGACTTTTAGATTCAATAAATGTATTTGATGTTTATACTGGAGAAAATGTTGGAGAAGGTAAAAAATCTATTGCATATAATTTAACATTTATGGATTCTTCTAGAACATTAACTGATGCTGAAGTAATGGAAGTATTTAATAACATAATTGAAAAAGTATGTAAAGAATATAATGCTACATTAAGAGATAAATAAAATAAAGGACTAGTTAATCAATGAAGTGAACCCCAAATAGTTCACAAAAATAAAAAACTAGTTGTACATAAAAAAGGAATCATTTAATTTGATTTCTTTTTTGATTTTAATCTAGATGTGTTGTAAAATAATATCCAATCTTCTACAAGTTTTTGGTATT
>JAFWRK010000017.1 GCA_017519965.1 Bacilli bacterium | reverse complement strand
TATTGATAAAACTGAAATATATGATTTGATTCAATATTATACTGAAAGTTTTTTATATAAGTTTAAATACATTTATAATTATTTTGAAAACGATATTTATTCCTTAGATATTTTGGATAGTGATATATATGAGAGTATTGATACAGATTTAGATAGTTTATATTATCCTATTAGTTTTGATACTAAGATTGTTTGGCTATTTTCGTGTAGAGCAGAAGTTAATAGTAGTAATAAAGACTTTTTGGATTTATTAAGATTATATAGTAATGAATTTTTTCATACTCCAATTAATAGTTTAATTACTTTTGGTATATCTGACTAAATAAAATAAGAGTTGGTGATAAAATGGATATAGTGCATGGATATAAAGCTTTTAATAAAGATTTTACTAATAGACATGGAGAAAAATTTGAGGTTGGAAAAACTTATATCGATTCTTCTAATATTTCTTTTGGGAATGATAGTGAAGGTGGATTTCATATGTGTAGCAATCTTGAAGATACTTTAAAGTTTGTTCCTGCTTTTGAAGAAGATGCTGTTGTTTGCGAAGTTACAGGCTCAGGTAAGATAGTTGAAGGAGATAGATTTGAAGATGACTATTATGGATTCTATGATATGTATTCTGTTGAAAGATTAACTATTGATAAAGTTCTTAGTAGAAAAGAGGTAGTTGATTCTTTTTTAAATATGAGTACAATCTCTTCTGAACGTATTTGTAGATTTGTTCAGTTTTATAAATTACATGAAGATGAAGAGGAAATGTTTAAACTAAAATTTGGTGATTCTAATAAGATTATGCAATATATTTCTTATTATCAAGATGGTGATAAAGAAGCATTTAATACTTATACAAAAAGAGTTAAATAATAACTCTTTTTAATTTACATTTAATCTTAAAAATGATAAACTTAAATAGTATAAGATAGGTGAGTTTTAATGAATACAGTTAATGTTACTTTATGTGTTATTGAGGTTTTGTTTATTACATTCTTAATGGCTATATATTTTACTAAAAAGAATATGCCAAATATTGAAAATAAGATCTATAGAGTAATTTTAGTTTTAAGCTTTTTTACTTCTTTGTCTGATCTTATTTTTTGGGTTTCATGTTTTTATTTAAAAGATTATCCTTTTATAGTAGAAATAATGCAAAAGTTTTATTTATTCTTTTTAATTGGATGGTTAGTTTTCTTAACATACTATGTTGTAGTTGTTACTAATTCTGGTACTAAACTAGTAACAAATTTATTAGGTAAAAATAATAAAATTAGTATTATACCTTCTATATTAATTCTTGTTTTAACTGCTATTGAGTTTGTTCTTCCATTGTTTTTTGTAATAGGAGAAGATAATGTATTACTTTATGCGGATGGTGTTATTTACTTATTTATTGTAGGTGTCGTTTTTTCTCTAAGTTTAATAGCTATTATAGCTGCATTGTTCGGTAAAAAAAATATTGTTATAAAAAAAGCCGCTCCTATTTTAGTATTTAGTCTTTATGAAGGAGTAATATTTTTAATATATTGTTTTAATAGAACAATTTGCGCTTTTTCTTTATCTAGTACCTTAACTAGTTATTTAATGTATCATACTATTGAGAATCCTGATATTAAATTAATAAATGAACTTACTTTAGCTAAGAATCAAGCTGAAAAATCTAATAGAGCAAAGACTGATTTCTTAAGTTCTATGTCTCATGAACTTAGAACACCATTAAATGCCATTGTTGGTTTATCTGAGTTAATAGATGAGAGCAACGATTTAGATGAAATACATGAAGATACAAAAGACATTGTTTTAGCATCACAAAACTTATTAGAGCTTGTTAATGGTATTTTAGATATTAATAAACTAGAAGCTAATAGAATGGAACTTGTTTCAGTTGATTATAATCCTATAGAAGTATTTGAAGATTTAACTCGTATGATTAAAGTAAGAATAGGTAATAAACCTATTGAACTTAGAACTGATTTTTCTTCTGAATTACCAAATATGTTGAATGGTGATAAAGAAAAGATAAAACAAATTATAAGTAACTTACTTACTAATGCTGTTAAGTATACTGATCAAGGTCATATAGATTTTACTGTTTCTTGCATTAATAAAGATAATAGATCTACTTTAACTATTACAGTTACTGATACTGGTAGAGGTATTAAGGACGAAAACAAAGATTTATTATTTACTAAGTTTTATCGATTAGATGAAGATAAAGATAGTGATATTGAAGGAACTGGATTGGGACTTTCAATTACAAAATCTTTAGTTGAATTATTTGATGGTAAGATTACTGTTGAGTCTATCTATGGGGTTGGTTCTACCTTCAAAGTAGTTTTAAATCAGAATATAGTTAATAATTAAATTGGAGGTGTTTTATGACCTTAAGTCCATTTTTATATGTTAATTTAACATCAGCTGTTTGTTGTGTTTTATTCTTTATTTTCTTATTTTTTTCATATTTTTCAAAAAAGAATATGAATAATTTTGAAAATAGAATCTATAAACATTTGCTTATATCTAATGGTTTAGCTGCTATTAGTTATGTTTGTTTTTATAGTTTTGATATTATTTGTTTTTATTCTACAAATCAAGATTTATTTTATTCAATTACTTATATTTTTTCAAAAGCATCTGTTGTATTTATAGTTATATGGTTTGTTTTCTTATTCTTATATGTACTTGTTGTTACTAATCAGCATCGAGAAAAATTCTATAATTTCTTTATAAAAAATGAGAAAAAAGTATTTATATTTACTTATATTTTCTTATTCTTTTATTGTATTTATGGAGCTTTAGAGCACTCTGTAATTAGACTTGATATTGGAGTTGAAGAAAACTTATTATTATTTACTAATATTTGTATATGGTTTGTGGAAGTATCTTGTTTAATTCTTATATTATCTAATATTAAACACATGGAAAAGAAAAAAGCTCTTCCTATTTTTGCTATTATACCTATTTCTATTCTTGCTTTTGGACTTGGAATTTTTGATGTTCCTATAGTGTTTATATTAGTACTTGTTACTGTTATTAATCATTTAATGTATCATACAATTGAAAATCCAGATATGAAACTAATTAATGAGCTAACTTTAGCTAAGAATCAGGCTGAAAAAGCTAATAATGCTAAGACTGATTTTTTAAGTTCTATGTCACATGAACTTAGAACTCCATTAAATGCAATTGTTGGATTTTCTCAAATGATAGATATGAGTGATGATTTAGATGAGATTCATCAAGATTCTAAAGATATTATTTTAGCTTCACAAAACTTACTTGAACTTGTAAATGGTATTTTAGATATTAATAAACTTGAAGCCAATAAGATGGAATTAGTTCCAGTTAATTATAATTTAATTAATGAGTTAAATGATTTAATCCGTTTAATTAATATTAGAATTGGAGATAAACCTTTAGAATTAGTTACTAATTATAGTACTTTACTTCCTAATACTTTATATGGTGATAAAGATAAGTTAAAAGCTATTATTAGTAATCTTTTGACTAATGCAGTTAAATATACTGAAAGTGGTAAAGTTACTTTTTCTGTAGATTGTCAGAATATTAAAAATAAGTGTAACCTTATTATTACAGTTAGTGATACTGGTAGGGGAATGAAAGAAGAACAAATGGCTAAGTTATTTACTAAGTTTAATAGATTAGATGAAGATAAAGATAGTGATATAGAAGGAACTGGTTTAGGCCTTGCTATTACTAAATCTTTAGTAGAATTATTTAATGGATCTATTGATGTTTCTTCTACTTATGGTGAGGGTTCTACTTTTATTGTTAAAATTAGTCAAGATATTGTTAGTGATAGTAATGCAGTTACTACTGAAGTATCGGATGTTATATAGGAGGATTATATGATAATTGTTGCAATCAATTTAGCTTTAAATTTTTCTAGTTTATTATTCTTAATCTTTATAATGGTTGTATATTTTTCTAAAAAGAATATGAAAAATATGGATAATACATTATATAGATTATTATTAATTTTTAACTTTTTAAATTCTTTTATTCATATGTTTTTCCTATTAGCTCAATGGTTTAGATTAAATGATGTATTTATTATGAAATTAATTATTAGAGGCTATTGGATACCTGTACAATTATATATGATAGTTTTAATGTTTTATGTAATTATTACTATTAAAAATGATGATAAAAAGTTTATGTCAAATCTTTTAAATAATAATAAGAAGTTTTATTTAATTTTAACTGGTGTTTTATTATTTCAAACTATGATGTTCTTTATTTTACCTTTTAATGTTATGTACGATTCTTTAGGTGATTTAGAAACTATTGATGGACCTGCAACTATGTACTTCTTACTTGTATTTGTTATTTTCTTATTTGTTAATGCTTATACTATTTTTAAATATAGAAAGAAAGAAGATAGAAAGAAAATATTACCTTTTAAAGTATTATTTGTATTTATTATTGTTGGATTTATACTAAGTGCTATTTATACTACTTTGTGTGTTACTGAATATTTGGTTACTATTATTACTTATTTAATGTTCCATACTATTGAGAATCCTGATTTAAAACTTGTTAATGAATTGACTCTTGCTAAGGAGTCAGCTGAAAAAGCAAATAATGCTAAAAGTGATTTCTTAAGTTCTATGTCACATGAGCTTAGAACTCCATTAAATGCTATAGTTGGACTTACTCAATCTATTATGGATGCTGATAACTTAGATACTGTTAAAGAGGATTCTAAGGATATTTTAACGGCTTCTGAGAAGCTTTTAGAGTTAGTTGATAGTATTCTTGATATTAATAAACTAGAATCTAATAATATGGAATTAATTTCTGTTAATTATGCTCCAATAGAAGTATTTAATGATTTAGTTAAAGTAATGGGAGTTAGAATTGGAGATAAGCCTATCGAACTTAGATGTAGATTTAGTGAAGATCTTCCTAATACTTTATATGGTGATAAAGACAAGATAAAACAGGTAATTACTAATCTTATTAGTAATGCTATTAAATATACTGATTCGGGTACAGTTGATTTTTCTGTAGACTGTATTAATAAGGATAATAAATCTAATTTACGAATTAGTGTTAGTGATTCTGGTAGAGGAATTAAAGATGAAGAGTTAAATAATTTATTTACTAAATTTTATCGTAGAGAAGAGGATAAAGATACTGATGTAGAAGGTGCTGGATTAGGTCTAGCAATAACTAAATCATTGGTAGATTTAATGGGTGGTAAAATATCAGTAGATAGTATAGATGGAGTAGGTACTACATTCTTAGTATCTATTTCTCAAGATATAGTTAGTAATTCAATAAATAATGAGGAGAGTGAAGTATTATGATGACTATAGCTATTAATCTTGCTTTGAATGGTTCAAGTTTATTATTCCTAATCTTCATTATTATTGTTTATTATTCAAAGAAAAATATGAGAAATATTGATAATAGTCTTTATCAATTATTACTTTTATTTAACTTTCTAAATTGTTTTGTACATATATTTTATTTGTTAGCTTCTTTATTCCATATTGATGTTGCAATTTCTCAAATGATAGTTAGGGGTTATTGGATTCCATTCCAATTATTCTCTGTAGTTTTAGTATTCTATGTATATATTAGTATAAAAGAAAATGATTCAGAATTTGTTAAACAATTAAATGTTAATAAGAAAAAATTTTTTACAATTTTATTTTGTGTGCTTGCTGTTTTTTTAGTATTCTTCTTATTTGCTCCTTTTGATGTTATGTATAATTCTGAAGGATATATCGATCATTTTGAAGGATTTGGAAATTTTGCTTTTTATTTTATTTTAGTTATTGCTTTATTATTCTTAATAGTAGCTGTTGTTATATTAAAGAAAAATGGTAATAATAAGAAAAAACTTCTTGCTTTTAGAATCGTTTTAATATTCTTGATTAGTGGATTTATACTTGCTTCTTTTTTCCCTTCTTTTTGTGTAACAGAATTCTTAGTTACTATTATTAATTATGTTATGTTCCATACTATTGAGAATCCTGATTTACAATTAGTTAATGAGCTTACTTTAGCTAAGGAAACTGCTGAAAAAGCTAATAATGCTAAGAGTGATTTCTTAAGTTCTATGTCACATGAACTTAGAACTCCACTTAACGCTATAGTAGGGCTTTCTCAAATGATAAAAGATAATTCTACAGATATGACTTCACGTGGAGATGCAGAGGATATTTATAAAGCTGCTAATAACTTGCTTGTTTTAGTTGATGGTATTTTAGATATTAATAAACTTGAATCTAATAATATGGAAATTGTGAAAGTTAATTATAATCCTATGGATTTATTCAATGAAATTGAAAACAATATTAAAATTAGAATCGGAGATAAACCTATAGAGTTAAGAACTAAAATATCTTCTGATTTACCTAACACTTTATATGGTGATAAAAATAAGTTAAAACAAATTATTCTTAATCTTTTAACTAATGCAGTTAAATATACTGAAAGTGGCTTTATTGATTTATCTGTTGATTGCATTAATAAGGATAATAAATCTAATTTACGAATTAGTGTTAGTGATTCTGGTAGAGGAATTAAAGATGAAGAATTAAATAATATATTTACTAAATTTTATCGTAGAGAAGAAGATAAAGATAGTGATATAGAAGGAACAGGTTTAGGTTTAGCAATTACAAAATCTTTAGTTGATTTATTAGAAGGAAAGATTTCTGTTGATAGTGTAGATGGAGTAGGTACTACTTTTTTAGTTACTCTATCTCAAGAAATTGTAAGTTCTAATGATGTTAATGATAATAGTGAAATATTATAAAAAGGAGTTGGCTTTATGAGTTTTTGTGTTATTGTTAATCTAACTTCTGCTGTATGTTGTTTAGTTTTTTATATTTTCTTATTTATAATATATTTTAGTAAAAAGAATATGAATAATATAGAAAATAAAATTTATAAATTTTTATTATTATTTAATGGTTTATATGTTTTAACTTTGACTATATGTTTAACTATGGTTGTTCTTATGAATAATTATTCTTATGATCCTAGTCTTTTTAATATTTTAGTATTTCTTTATAAAATAGCTATTGTATTTTTAATATCATGGTTTATATTTTTATGTTTTTATATATATGTTGTTACTAATGAAAAAAAAGAAAATTTTATTGAGAATATTAATAATAATTATAAAAAGTATTTTATTGCTTTATTTATCTTAATATTATGTATATCTACTATTCATATGTTTGAAAAGTTTCATCTTGATTTAAATATTGGTGGTGAATCTGTACTTCTATATACTTTTAATGGAGCAATAATTATTTCTATGATTATTGATTTAATATTAATTTTTAAAAATATTAAAAGTATTAATAAAAAGAAAGTTCTTCCTATTGCTGCTATAATACCTTTATTATCTTTGTGTTGGTCTTTTAATATTATGAGTCTCTTTTCTCTTAACTCTAGTTATGGAAGTATTCTATTCTTTTATATGATAATAACACTTGTTGATTATTTAATGTATCATACTATTGAGAATCCAGATTTAAAAGTAATTAATGAACTTACTTTAGCTAAAGAAACTGCTGAAAAAGCAAGTAATGCTAAAAGCGAGTTTTTATCTAGTATGTCTCATGAATTAAAGACTCCATTAAATGCTATTGTTGGTTTAACTGAATCTATTAAAAGTTCAGATGATTTTAATGATATTAGAGTAGATGCTGATGATATATTATCTGCTTCTTCTAAATTATTAGAATTAGTTAATGGTATTTTAGATATTAATAAATTAGATTCTAATAGTATGGAAGTTATTAATACTATTTATAATCCTACAGAGGAATTTGATAGTGTTTGTAATATGATTAATATAAGAATTGGTGATAAACCTTTAAAGTTTAATATTAGGTTATCAGATAATCTTCCTTCTAAGCTTTATGGTGATAAAGAGAAGATAAAACAAATAATAAGTAATTTACTTACTAATGCAGTTAAATATACTGATAATGGTTCTATTGAATTAGTAGTTGATTGTTTAAATAATAATGATGTTTGCAATCTAAGATTATCAGTTTCTGATACTGGTAGAGGTATTGATGATAGTGAGTTAGATAAATTATTCACTAAGTTTTATCGTAGAGATGAAGATAAAGATAGTGATATAGAAGGAGCTGGATTAGGTCTTGCTATTACTAAGTCATTGGTTGATTTATTAGGAGGTAAGATATCAGTTAATAGTTCCCCATCATTTGGTACTACCTTTACTGTAACTATTACACAAAAAATAATTAATGAATAAAGGAGTTGATTTATTATGATAATTGCTAATTATTCTATTGCTATATGTTCTTTAGCATTTTTTCTATTTTTAGTAGGCGTTTATTTTTCAAAAAAAAATATGGATAATTTAGAAAACAAGATATATAGGCAATTATTGTTTTGGAATTTCTTTGTTATTTTTATACAATTAGTTATGCTTATTCTTTCTAAAGAATTCCATTATCATCCATTTCTTACTCAAATTATGAATGCTTTATTGTATATAGCATGTAATTGTTGGTACTTCTTTATTTGTTTCTATATTGTTTTAATATGTAATGAAAATAGTAAATTATATGATTTATTATCTAGTAAAAAAAGTCTTATGTTTATTACTATTTTCTTATTATTAATATCTTTTATTCAATTATTGCTTCCTACTAATATTATTGAAGAGGATAATGTTTTCGTAGCTATTGGAGTTGGTCCTAGTTATATATTTTCAAATGTATTTGATGCTATATTAGTTGTTTTAGCTATTATATCTTATTTTATTAATAGAAAAACTGCTAATAAGAAGAAAACATTTCCTTTTAAAATTTTAGTTCTTTTTGGAATTATAATTGAAGTAGTTAGTTTATATTATCCTGTAACTTTAATTCCTTTATTTGCAACTTTAACTAGTTATTTAATGTATCATACTATTGAAAATCCTGATGTTTTATTAATTAGTGAACTTACTTTAGCTAAAAGTGAAGCTGAAAAGAGTAGTAGGGCTAAAAGTGATTTCTTATCTAGTATGTCTCATGAACTTAGAACTCCTTTAAATGCTATTTTAGGTCTTTCTCAAGTTATTACTGATAGTAATGATGTTGATGATATGCATAATGATTCTAAAGATATAACTATTGCTTCTGAAAAGTTATTATCATTAGTTGATGAGATACTAGATATTAATAAATTAGATGCAAATGAAGTACAAATTAATAATATTAAATATAATCCTTATAATGAGTTTAAAGAATTATATGATAAAATGTTAAATAGAGTAGCAGATAAGAATATTGATTTTTCTTTTAATTTCTCTTCTGATTTACCTACTACTTTATATGGAGATATAGAAAAGATTCAAACAATTGTTAGTAATCTTATTAGTAATGCAATTAAATATACTGATAATGGATCTGTTAAGTTTGTTGTAGATTGTCTTAATAATAAAGATAAATGTAATTTAATTATTACTGTATCAGATACTGGTGTAGGAATAAAGGAAGAAGAAATAAGTAAGCTTTTTGATAGATTTTATAGAAGAAATGAAGACATGGATAGTAATATAGAAGGAGCTGGATTAGGACTTGCAGTTTCTAAATCATTAATTGAATTATTAGATGGAAAAATAACTGTTAATAGCACTTATAATGAAGGTTCTACGTTTATTATTAATGTTTCACAGATTATTGATAATGATTAGTGGGTGATTTTATGAATTTTATACAAGTAAATTTTACAATTAATGCATGTTGTTTGATATTTTTAGTTTTTCTAATTGGAATTTATTTATCAAAGAAAAATGCTAATAACCTAGATAATAAAATATATAAGCAATTATTATTTTGGAACTTATTGATGCTTATTTTTAATGGTATTTATCCATTGTGTTTTGTTTTGTTTGGTAAAGTTTTTATTAGTTATTTATTTTGTAGAGTTTATGGATCTTGTTACTTTATATATTTCTTATTTTTAGTTATATATATATTACTTAATTCATTACAGCATAATGATAAATTTTCTTCCTTTTTACAGAAAAACTATAGAAGTTGCTTATTTGGATTGATCTTTATAATTATTATAATTTGTGCTCCTATGTTTTTTCTATCTTTAGATTTTGATATTAGACCCGAGGAGTTATTTGCTAGTGGAATTTTATTTAGCTATATTACTTTGATGTTTGGTTTTGAAGCTCTTTTAGCTTTTCTAATTATTGTTTTAAATTTGAAATACTTAGAAAAAAATAAGATTATTCCTTATATTGTTTTAGGTTTATTATCTATTGTATCAATTGCTATTGTAGCATTTTTACCTTCTTTAGTTTCTTTAACACTTGATTGTACTCTTATTACTTATTTAATGTATCATACTATTGAGAATCCTGATATGAAGATGGTTGCTGAACTTACTTTAGCTAAAGATACTGCTGAAAAAGCAAGTAAAGCTAAGAGTGAATTTTTATCTAGTATGTCTCATGAATTAAAAACTCCATTAAATGCTATATTAGGTTTTTCTAATGTTATTAAAGATAGTAGTGATATAGATAATATTCATTCTGATATTGATGAAGTTATTAATTCTTCAAATAAGCTATTAGATATGGTAGATAGTATTTTAAATGTTAATCAATTGGATAATAATAATTTAGAGATAGTTAATAATAAATATAATATTACTGATATTGTATTAAACATTAATGATAATATAGATTACCGTATTAAGCAGAAGAATTTGACTTATACATTTAATATTAGTAATAATGTTCCTAAGACTTTATTTGGTGATTCCAATAAGATTAAAACTATTATTACTAATTTATTAAGTAATGCTGTTAAATATACTGATGAAGGTGCTATTAACTTAGATATTAATTGTTTAAATAATAAAGACGATTGTAATTTAACTATTACTGTTAGTGATACTGGTAGAGGAATTAATGATGCTCAAAGGGAATCTTTATTTGAAAAGTTTAATAGATTAGAAGAAGATAGAGATAGTGATATAGAAGGAACTGGTTTAGGGCTTAATATTACTAAATCTTTAGTAGATTTATTAGAAGGTGATATATCTGTTTCAAGTATTCCTGGAGAAGGTTCTACCTTTACTGT
The DNA here is from genome assembly GCA_017519965.1 of Bacilli bacterium. Next base: position 17,307 of record JAFWRK010000017.1, on the reverse strand, counting down.
AAAATTAAAGCAAAATATTTTTAATGAAGAAATAATAATATAATTTAAAATTATTATTTCTTTTTTTATGTAAAAATATTAGAGAATATTGTATACTTATAATAGTTGGGAGTGTTTGTTATGTTTGATCCTTCTTTTTATATTAATTTAACTGAAATAGTAGTATGTTTTTCATTTACTATCTTTTTAATTATTGTTTATTTATCTAAGAAAAACATTAATAATATTGAGAATAAGATATATAAAAATATAGTAATATGGACTTTACTTAATTTATTAGCTTCTATTATTATGTGTACTTTATTAGTTTATTCTGATGTTGAATTCATTAAATTATTTTATAAATTCTTCTTTATTTCTGTTGCTACGTGGATTTATTTTTTAATGTTTTATTTAATTGTTGTTACTAATGAACATAGAGAAAAGTTTTATTCATTTGTTACTAAAAGATTTAATTTATGTCTATTTGCTTCTTATGTATTTTTAGCTTTTCTTTATTCATTTTTCTTTATGATGGATTATGATGTGTTTATTATTAAGAATGGAGTTTTATCTGAATTATCAGGTTTTATTTATACATATTATAGTATTATTATGTTAACATTTGCTGTTATTGCACTTTTTTCTATTATTATTAATTTTAAAGATACCTCTAAAAAGAAACTTATTCCTTTCTTTTTAATGTTACCAATAGGCTTAGTTGTATTGGCACTAGGAGTTTTACTACCTAAAGTCGCAATGGTTCAGTGTTTGTATACCTTAGTTTGTTATTTGATGTATCATACTATTGAGAATCCTGATGTTAAAATGTTGAATGAGTTAGAACTTGCTAAAAATGCTTTAGAGAAATCTAATAATGCGAAAAGTGATTTTCTATCTAGTATGTCACATGAAATTAGAACTCCATTAAATGCCATTGTTGGATGTACTGATTTAATATTATCTTCTAATAATTTAGATGAAATATATAATGATTGCCATGATATTAAGGATGCTTCAAATAAGTTAATTGAATTAGTAGATGGTATTCTTGACTTTAATAATATTGAGACTAATAGTTTTGAATTAAATCCCAAAGATTACGATTTAAAAGGTCTTTTAAATGATATAGTTGATTTAATTAAAATGAGAATTGGAGATAAGAATGTTTCTTTAAACTATAGATTTGCAGATAATATTCCTGATATTTTATATGGTGATAAGGAAAAGATTAAAACTATTATTGTTAACTTATTAACTAATGCAGTTAAGTATACTGATGAAGGTACTATTGATTTTGATGTTTCTTGTTTAGTTAATAAAGATAGATGTAGTATTAGAGTTACTGTATCTGATACTGGTAGAGGGATAAAAGAGGAAGATATTGATAATCTTTATGATAAATTCTATAGATCAGATGATATTAAAGATAGTACTATTGAAGGTGCTGGTCTTGGATTATCTATTACTAAATCATTATTAGAGTTAATGGAAGGTAAGATCTCTGTAAATAGTAATTATGGAGAAGGTTCTACTTTTACTGTTACTATTCCTCAGAAAATAATCAATACTAACGAATAGAGGTGTTTTATGTTCAATCCTTTCTTTTATATTAATTTTACTGAATTTATAGTATGCTTTCTTTTTATGATTTTTCTGATATTGGTTTATATATCAAAGAAAAATATTAATAATTCAGAAAATATAATTTATAAAAATATTTTATTTTGGACTTCTTTTTCTTTAATATTATCTATTTTTTCTAATCTAATTATTTATTATAATAATATTAAGTTAACAAGTTTTTGCAATAGATTATTCTATGGTTGTGTTGTTTGTTGGTTATATTTTTTACTTTTATATTTAACTATTATTACTAATGAACATAGAGAAAAATTTTATAATTTTTTAAATAAAAATATAAAAAAAGTATTGCTTATTTCATACTTGTTTTTAGGCATTGTTTATTCAGTGTTCTTAATTAATGATTATGATAGTTTTGTTATTGAGAATGGTATATTAGTTGAGATATCTGGTTTCTTAATTACCTACTATTATGTTATTTTAATTAGCTTAACTATTGTTGGTGTTTCATCTGTTATTATTAATCATAAAAATACTTCTAAGAAAAAGTTATTACCTTTTTACATTATTATACCGGTTGGTTTAGTTGCTATAGTTTTTGGAATTCTTTTTCCTAGATTAGCTTTTATACAGACTTTCTTTACTTTGATTAGTTATCTTATGTATCATACGATTGAAAATCCTGATGTGAAAATGTTGAATGAACTTGAGTTAGCAAAGAATGCAGCTGAAAAATCTAATAATGCTAAGAGTGAATTTTTATCTAGTATGTCACATGAACTTAGAACTCCTTTAAATGCTATAATTGGTTTAACTGATATAATGAGCCAATCTAATGATATTGATGAGCTACATTCTGATTTAGATGATATTAAATCTGCTTCAGTTAATTTATTAGAGTTAGTAGACGGTATTTTTGATATTAATAGACTTGAGTCTAATGATGTTGAAATTCATAATAGTTATTATAATTTGAAAGAATTATTAAATGATTTAATTATTTATAATAAAAATAGAATTGGTTCTAAAAATATTGAGTTTAAATCTAGAATTGCTGATGATTTACCTGATACTTTATATGGAGATAAGGAGAAGATTAGAACTATTATTAATAACTTAGTTAGTAATGCAATTAAATATACTGATGAAGGATTAGTAGAGTTAGATGTTAGCTGTTTACATATTAAAGATCGTTTTAATTTGCGAATAGTTGTGAGTGATACTGGTAGAGGAATTAAAGAAGAAGATTTAGATAAGTTGTTTGATAAATTTTATCGATCAGAAGAAAATCGAGACAGTAGTATTGAAGGTACTGGATTAGGACTTTCTATTACTAAGTCTCTAGTAGAACTTATGGATGGTAAGATTACTGTTAATAGTAATTATGGTGAAGGTACTAGTTTCACAGTTACTATTTATCAAAAACTTGCTGAATAGATATTGGAGGTATATATGAGTGTTTATTTATTTGTTAATTTAACTAGTACTTGTTGTTGTTTACTATTTTTATTCTTTTTACTTATAAGTTATTTTTCTAAAAAGAATATGAATAATATTGAAAATAAAATATATAGAGTTTTATTAATATTAAATCTTTTATGTATTATTTCTTATATTTTTTACTATACAAGTGATATAATTTGTTTCTTATCTACTGATCAATCTGTTTTATATCCTATTGTGTATTTTTTCTCTAAAACTTCTACTATTATATTGGTATCTTGGACTGGCTTTTTCTTTTTATATATTTTTATTGTTACCAATGAACATAATGAAAAGTTTATGAGTAATCTTAGTAAAAATATTAAAAAATATCTAACATCTCTTATAATTGTCTTGATTATTAGTTCTATATGGCAAATATTAGAATATAATGTAATTGACTTATCTTTAGGTATAGAAAAGCACTTAATTATTTCTATGAATATTACCTTGTATTTATTTTTACTTTTAGCTTTTGCATTTATTCTTATTAATTTTAAGAAGATATCTAAGAAAAAAGTCTTGCCTTTATTATTGTTAATTCCAATTATTTTAGTGGCTATTTTAACAGCCGTTTTAATACCGGTTCCATTAGTTTTTGTTATTATGATTATTACTTTAATTGATAATTTAATGTATCATACAATTGAAAATCCTGATATGAAAATGGTTAACGAACTAACTTTAGCTAAAACACAAGCTGAACAAGCAAGTAATGCGAAAAGTGACTTTTTAAGTTCTATGTCTCATGAACTTAGAACACCATTAAATGCTATAGTAGGACTTTCTCAAATGATTGAACAAGAATCTGATAAACCTATTGTTAAAGAAGACGCTATTGATATATTAAAAGCTTCAAATAACTTGTTGGAGTTAGTAGATAGTATTTTAGATATTAATAAAATTGATACTAATAGTATGGAATTAATTAATAATGATTATAAACCTTTAGATGTTTTTAATGATTTAATAAAAAATATTAATGTTAGGTTAGGAGATAAACCTATAGAATTAAGAAATAGATTTTCTGACAATTTACCTGAGTATTTATATGGTGATAAAGACAAGATAAAACGTATTATTAATAATCTCCTTACTAATGCAGTTAAATATACTGATGAAGGTCATATAGATTTTGATGTTGATTGTATGATTAAAGATGATGTATGTAATTTAAGAATTACTGTTAGTGATACTGGTAGGGGTATTTCGGAAGATCAATTAGATAAATTATTTACTAAGTTTTATAGATTAGATAGTGATAAAGATAGTGATATAGAGGGAGCTGGATTAGGTCTTGCTCTTACTAAGTCATTAGTTGAATTAATGGATGGAAAGATCTCAGTTAATTCTTCTGATGGTATGGGGTCTACTTTCTTTGTTAGTTTAAGTCAAAAAATTCCAAATAATTATTTAAAAATAAAAGAAGAAGAAATTCTATAGATCTATTGAAAATAAAAACAGTGATATTTAAGGTACTGGATTAGGTCTTGCTATTACTAAGTCATTAGTTGACTTATTGGGGGGTAAAATTGTAGTGAATAGTGAAGTTGATAAGGGTACTACTTTTATAGTATCTATTACACAATCTATCGTAGATGATAGTGAAAAGTTATAAAGAATGATTACATTCTTTTTTCTTTTGTTGTTTTAAGATAATTATGTGATATAATTTAAGAAGAATAATAATAAAGAAGTGATTGTATGGTTTTTGTTTCTTATGTTGATAAAAGTATTTTAAAAACAAATATTGGTTTATTATCATTATCTTTAATTTTTATTGGTTTTTTAGCTATTATTTATTTTTCTAAAAAGAATATGGATAATGTTGAAAACAAAATATATAAGTTAATGATTATTGGACTTTTAATTGAGTTATCATCTAGTTTATTATCTAGAATTATTCAATTTAATAACCCTTTAGTTAATCCTTTTATTGATTTTTTAAGTAGAATTAGATTAGATGTATTTTTACTATTTTACTTTTTTATTAATTTATATAAAATTGTTATTATTAAAGAAAGAAAACCTGATTTTGAAGAGAAGTTTAATTTAAATAAGAAGAAGATTTATTTAGTTTTAGGTATTTTCTTTTTCTTATTATTCTTCTTTAGTTTTATTCTTCCAACTACTTATGAATTAAGTAAGTATGAGGGTATTTATGAACAAGGTCTTTCTGCTTTAGAAATTATGTGGATGATTATTTTTATGATAGAAGTTTTCTCTTATTTTATTATTACTATTTTTAGTATTGGTAAAATAGATAGGAAAAAGATTATTCCATTTTTAGTTATTGATTTTTTCTTTTTTGCATTATTATTTGATAGATTGCTTTATGGTTATATTTTAGCAACTATAGAACGTACTATTGTTGTGTTTGTTATGTATCATACTATAGAAAATCCTGATATGAAATTAGTTAATGAACTTACTCTTGCAAAAAATCAAGCAGAGAAGAGTAATAATGCTAAGAGTGATTTCTTATCTTCTATGTCACATGAATTAAGAACTCCATTAAATGCTATAGTTGGACTTTCTCAGATGATTGAAGATGAATCTAGTCAAGACAATGTAAAAGTAGATGCTAAAGATATTTTAGTTGCTTCGCAGAACTTACTTGAACTTGTTGATGGCATATTAGATATTAATAAATTAGAGTCTAATAATTTAGAGGTTATTGAAACTAAGTATTCTCCTATAGAAGTTTTTAATGATTTATCTAATATGATTAAAATTAGAATAGGTGATAAAGCTATAGATTTAAGATGTAATTATTCTTGTGATTTACCAAAGACTTTATATGGTGATAAAGATAAACTTAGAAGTATTATTAATAATTTACTTACTAATGCAGTTAAATATACTGAATCTGGTTTTATTGATTTTAATGTTAATTGTACTATTAATAAAGATATTTGTAATTTAGTTATTACTATTAAAGATACCGGTAGAGGAATAAGTGAAGATAGAATTCCATTACTTTTTACTAAGTTTAATAGATTAGAAAGTGATAAAGACTCTGATATATCTGGTACAGGCTTAGGACTTGCTATTACTAAATCTTTAGTTGATTTATTGGATGGTAAGATAGTTGTTAATAGTACTCCTAATGTTGGAACTACTTTTATAGTAACTTTTTCACAGAAATTAGTTGTTGAGAGTCAAGATAATTTGTAATTATTTATTATTTGAGGTGATTATATGCACGAAGATACAATAACAAAAAACAAGATTATTAATACTGCTGATAATCTTAATTATGAAGATTTTATTAAAATAGATGAGTTTGGTAATAAGTATTACGATGCTGATTGGTACTCAGATTCAGAGTTAGAAGAAGAATATACTGAAAAAGAAGAGTCTTTAGTTAATACCTTAAATACTGTTAAGACTAATTCTTTAGCTTCTCCTTTGGGAGACTATATTTTTAATAATGAAGATATCGAAGATAATTCTGTTGACTCAATCTCATTAGAGTCAGATTTTTATATTTTTAATAATAAGTATGATGTTTCTCGTAATTCTCCTATAGGGATTCCTATTAATTTTGATCAAGAAATATCTAATAATGAATTTGATATTTATAAGTTTTTAAGATTTAATGTAGAATATAATAAAGTATTGGATGAATTTTCGTTTATTTTTGATAAAAAATATCCTGACTTTCAAGATTATTTTAAAAAGAATTTATATAATCTTAACATATTTGATTCTAGAAAAAAATACTTTTTTAAACTAAAAAACTATCTCAAAAATTTTATTATTACAGGAGATTATTCATCTAAATCTAATGATATTAATATTTATTATCATCAAGGTTTAAGAAGTACTTTGATGCATGAACTACTTCATATGTCTAGTACTTTAAATTATTATACTATTGGTTTTCTTAATTACTTAGATGGAAATTACATTGGTCGAGGTCTAAATGAAGGCTATACAGAATATTTAAATTATACTCAGTTTTCTAAAGCTAGTTATTATACATATCATAATGAAGTTGTTATTGCTAAACAAGTTGCACTTTTGGTTGATGAGTCTTCTATGCCTTTATACTATTTTAATGGAAACTTAAGTGGAGTAATTTCTAAATTAAATAATTGTAATTATTTTGAGAATAATGATTTTAAAACTATTGTGAAAAAGATTGATAAAATGAATTCTACCAAAATAACTGGTTTAAAAGATTATAGAGCTTATCTAATAAGAAAAGAATTAAGTAAAGCTTTTTCTAAGAAGATTGAGGATGATCATAATAAAGGTAATATGGATGATGAAAGTTATGAAAGAAAAAAACTTCTTTATGTTGATTTATATCCTGTATTAAATAATCTATATGAAGATGATGCTACTATAGAAAAGAAAAATCTGTATTATATTATTAGAGATAAAAGACATACTTCAGTGGTTCCTAGGGTATTAATAGATCATATGTCTAAAAGAAATAAAAAGAATAATGAGTTAAATGAAATGTTTAATGATAATTCTATAAATAATAATGAAAATACTAATAAATATTCAAGTAGGTGATTCTATGAGCGTATATACATATGTTAATTTAGCTACAGCATGTTGTTGTTTAATATTTTCTATATTACTTTTAATTATTTATTTTTCTAAAAAAAATATGGATAATATTGAAAACGGAATATATAAGAATTTATTATTTCTAGTTGTTGTTTGTATTATCGTGTCTATAACTTTTGATATTGCTATATTTAATTATGATATTGGAGAACTAATTTTACTTTATAGATTTTATTATATTTCTTTAATTTTGTGGGTTTTCTGTTTATTAGTTTATGTTTTTGTAATTACTAGTGAAAATCGAGAAGCTTTTTATAAAAAAATAATTACTAATAAATCTAGATATACTGTTGGTTTTTATTTATGTCTTATTATTTTCTCTATAATTGAATTGTTTTTGCCTTTGTATAAAATTAGTACCGGTGAAAATTCTATGGGTATGATTTTAGGACTTGGTGTTTATTTCTTTTATGGATGTATGATTTTATTCTTATTATTAGGAGTTATAATTGTTGCTATTAATTTTAAGAGCACTAATAAGAAAAAATTAATTCCATTTTATATTATCTCTGTCTTAGGAGTAGTATCTTTAGTTTTTGCTGCTGTTATACCTGAATTATCTGTTATTCAAATATGGATTACAATGGTTTCTTATATTATGTATTTTACTATTGAGAATCCTGATATGAAGATGGTTACTGAATTAGAATTTGCTAAGACACAAGCTGAACAGGCTAATAATGCTAAAAGTGACTTTTTATCTTCTATGTCACATGAACTTAGAACTCCCTTAAATGCAATAGTTGGTTTATCTGAAATGATTATTTCATCAGAAGATATATCTGAAGTTCATGAAGATGGTAAAGATATTTTAAAAGCTTCTAATAATTTATTAGAATTAGTTGATGGAATATTAGATTTTAATATGATTGAATCAAATAACTTAGAGTTAGTTGATGTTAAATATAATACTTCTGAATTTTTTAATAGTTTAACTGATTTAATTAAAGATGATATTAATAGTAAAAATCTTGAATTTAGATATAGATTATCTGATAATTTACCTGAATTTCTAGTAGGAGATAAGGCAAAGATTAAAACTATTATTTATAATTTACTTAGTAATTCTGTTAAATATACTAATGAGGGATTTGTTGAACTAAATATTGATTGTACTATAAAAGATGATAATTGTATTTTAAGAATATCTGTAAGTGATTCAGGTAATGGTATTAAAGATGAGGATCTTAGTTTTATATTTGATAAATTTTATAGATCTTCTGATAATAAAGATAGTAGTATAAATGGTTCTGGATTAGGTCTTGCTATTACTAAGTCATTAGTTGAACTTATGGATGGTAAGATTACAGTTAATAGTAATGAAGGAATTGGTACTACATTCTATGTTACGATAGCTCAAGGATTATCTGATAATTAATATTTTATTATTTGATATTACAAATTTATTATTATTATTTAAAAAATGATTAAAATTAAGAAAACTTTGATGTTTTCTTTTTTTTATCACTTATTTTTTGTTATAATAATCTCTGTGGTGGTAATTATGAAACGTAGTGAAGTAGATAGATCAAAATTAAGTCCTATGATGCTACAATATATGGATATTAAAGATAAGTATGAAGATAGTATTATCTTTTTTCGCCTTGGAGACTTTTATGAAATGTTTTTTGATGATGCAATACTTGTTTCTAGATTACTTGAATTAACTTTAACTGGAAAACAAGCTGGTCTTGATGAAAGAGTTCCTATGTGTGGTATTCCTCATCATGCTTATGCTTCATATGTAGATGATTTAATTGATAAAGGTTATAAAGTAGCTATCTGTGAACAATTAGAGGATCCTAAAGAAACTAAAGGAATGGTTAAGAGAGATGTAATACAAGTAGTTACTAAAGGTACTAGAATTGATTCAAATATAGATAGTAAGAATAATAATTTTATTGCGAATATTTATGCTTTTTCTTATTGCTTTGGAGTTAGTTTTATTGATATTTCTACAGGAGAAGTTAATTGCTTATTAGTAGAAGGAGAAAATGATAAGGTAGTTAAAGAAATAACTAGACATGGTTTTAGAGAAGTTATTGTTAATGATGATATTGATAGAGAAATAGTAGATACTTTAAGAACTCAATATGAAGTTCTTGTTACTATAACTAAAGAAGAATTAGATGATAAGAATTATGAATATATATATAAGAATATTGAAGATGTTAGACTTGTTAGTACTTTAAAGCATTTACTTTATTATATAATTGATACTAAAAAAGGTGATATGCATCATTTACAAAGTGCAAATATTATTAAATCTTCAGAATATTTAGAGTTTGATGTTAATACTAAAAAGAATTTAGAATTAGTTGAAACTATAAGAAATAGAGAAAGACAATATAGTCTTTTATGGTTATTAGATAAATGTAAAACAGCTATGGGTAGTAGATATTTAAAACAAAATATAGAGAATCCTTTAACTGATAAGAATGAACTTAATAGAAGATATGATTTTGTATCTAAATTATCTACTGAATTTATTTTAAGAGATGATTTAATTAAAGAATTAAATAATGTATATGACTTAGAAAGATTATGTGGAAGAATTACTTATGGTAATTTGAATGCTAAAGACTTATTACAACTAAAGACTTCTTTGGGAGCTTTACCTAATATTAAGAAAATATTAGAAGAATTAAAGTTTGATAAAAAGATAGAAACCTTTGATGAATTATATTCATTATTAGATAGGGCTATTTCAGAAGATGCTCCATTTACTTTACATGAAGGTAGATTAATTAAAGAAGGATATAATAGTGAATTAGATGAATTAAAGAAAATATCTAGTGGATCTAAGGATTTTATTCTTAATTTAGAAAAAGAAGAAAGAGAAAAGACTGGTATTAAAACTTTAAAAGTTGGTTTTAATAAAGTTTTTGGTTATTATATAGAAGTTTCTCGAGGACAAGTTCATTTAGTTAAAGAAGAATGGGGATATGAAAGAAAACAAACATTAACTACTGGTGAGAGATATATTACTAAGGAATTGAAAGAAAAAGAGAATATTATTTTAGGAGCAGAAGAAAAAATAATATCTTTAGAATATAAATTGTTTATGGATATTCGTGAAGTAGTTAAAAGATATATTTCTAAGTTACAAAGGGTCGCTAGAGTAGTTAGCGAAGTAGATATGTTACAATCTTTTTCTATTGTAACTGATAATTATAAATTTGTAAGACCTGAATTAGTTGATGATAGAGTTATTAAGATGTTAGAGTGTCGTCATCCTGTTGTTGAACAAGTTATGAAAGATAAGTATATTCCTAATGATATTATTATGGATAAAACAACTGATATTTTATTAATTACAGGTCCAAATATGGCTGGTAAATCAACTTATATGAGACAATGTGCTATTACTGTTATTATGGCTCAAATTGGTTGTTTTGTACCTTGTAAGAGTTGTACAATGCCAATATTTGATAAAATATTTACTAGAATTGGAGCTAGTGATGATTTAGTTTCTGGAGAATCAACATTTATGGTAGAGATGAAAGAAGCTAATACGGCAATTAGTGAAGCTACTGAAAATTCTTTAATTCTATTCGATGAATTAGGAAGAGGTACTGCTACTTATGATGGTATGAGTTTAGCTCAAGCAATACTTGAATATATTCATGATAAGATTAAAGCTAAGACTATGTTTTCGACACATTATCATGAATTAACAGTTCTAGAAAAAGATTTAAAGCATTTAAAGAATGTACATGTAAGTGCTATAGAAGAAAATGGAAGGGTTACTTTTTTACATAAAGTTAAGCCGGGAGCAGTTGATAAATCTTATGGTATTCATGTTGCTGCTTTAGCTAAGTTACCTGAATCACTAATTGATAGAGCAGATGACATATTAAGTGTATATGAAAAGAAGAGTATTAAGAAGGAAACATTTACTCAAACTAGTTTATTTGAATTAACTGAAAGTGAAGCTGAACCTAAGATAGATCCAATTATTGAAAAAGTAAAAGATATTAATCCATTAGAGATGACTCCAATGGAGGCTTTAAGTTTTCTATATGAATTAAATAAAGAAGCAAAAAATAAGAAATAATTATATTAAAATATAGTTCTTTATGTTAGAATTAAGGTAGGTGATTATTATGAAAAACAGAAGTGAATTACGCGAAGTTATTATGAAAGTTTTATATCAAATTAATTTATTTAATGAAACTGATTTAGAATATGATATTGATAAATTAATAAAAGAACAATTAGAAATACAAAATGACTTTGTAGAGGATTCTATAAAGGGTATTATCGATAATAAGGATAGAATTTATGAATTAGCTAATAAATACTTAAATGATTGGACTATGGATAGATTAAATAAAGTAGATCAAGCAATTATTGCTTTAGGTATTTATGAATTAATGTATACTGATATACCTAGTGTAGTTGCTATTAATGAAGCGATTGAATTATCAAAAAAATATAGTGATGAATCAGTTACTAAGATGATTAATGGTGTTTTAGATAAGGTTTATCATGAAGAAGAGAAATAATTTTAATTATTTCTTTATTTTTAGGAGGTAATATGCAAGATAAATATATTACTGTTACACAATTAACTAGATATATTAAATATAAGATAGATAATGATATTCATCTTCAAGAAGTGTTCTTAAAGGGAGAAATATCTAATTTTAAAGCTCATAGTAGAGGACATTTCTATTTTACTTTAAAAGATGAAAATAGTAGGATTAATGCTATTATGTTTGCATCTTCTACCAAAGGTTTAAAATTTACTCCTGAAGATGGTATGAAAGTTATGGTTACTGGTAAGATTAGTGTATTTGAATCTACTGGTGCTTATCAAATTTATGTTAATGAAATGATTGAAGATGGAGTTGGTAATCTTTATATAGCTTTTGAACAATTAAAGAAGAAACTAGAAGCTGAGGGTTTATTTGATCCTAGTATAAAGAAGACTATTCCTAAAATACCTAGTGTTATAGGTGTTGTTACTGCTCCTACAGGAGCGGCTATTAAAGATATTATTTCTACTATTAAAAGAAGATGGCCTTTATGTGAAGTATTATTATTTCCATCATTAGTCCAAGGAGAAGATGCTGCAGAAGATATTGTTAAACAGATTAAAAGAGCAGAGGAATATAATATAGATACTTTAATAGTAGGAAGAGGTGGAGGATCTATAGAAGATTTATGGCCTTTTAATGAAGAAATTGTAGCTAGAGCAATATATGATTGTCCTATTCCTGTTATAAGCGCTGTAGGTCATGAAATTGATTTTACTATTTCTGACTTTGTTGCTGATTTAAGAGCACCTACTCCTACTGGAGCTGCTGAAATGGCTGTTCCACAAATTAGTGATGTAGATAATTATTTAAATCAGTTAAAAATTAGACTAAATAAAACTATTACTAATAAAGTAAGTAAAAATAGACAATTATTAGAGTCTATTAGAAGCAAATATATATTTAGTAATCCTTTAAGTATTTATCAAACTAAAGAAATGTTATTTGATAGCTTATTAGATAGATTAACTTTTGGATTAAAGAATATTGTTAGTTTAAAAGAAAAAGAATTACTTAAAATAAAAAGCTCTTATATATTACAAGATCCATATAAATTACTTGATAAGAAAAGTAATAAGTTATTAAATATTATTTCTAAATTAGAACCTTTAAGTCCTTTAAAAACTATTGAAAGAGGTTTTAGTATAGTTAAGAAAGATAATAAAGTTATAACTAGTATTAAAGATTTAAAAAAGAAAGATAATCTAGAATTAGAACTAAAAGATGGTTCTATAAATGTTGAGGTATTATAATGAAAAATGTATTAAAGAAAATTTATAAGTATTCTATTATTTTTGTTGTTTGTTATACTTTACTTTTATTGATATTTACTTTAATTAATCACTTTACTCATGATAATTTCTTTTGTTTAGCTGAGTATAGTGCTAAAAGTATTATAGATTATATTACTTTATATCTTTTTTACTTTGATAATATATTTATAATTATTTGTTTTATTTTATTAGTTTTTTATATTTTTTATTCTATATATTCTATTGTTAAAAAGAAGGGAAAGTTAATACTTAAATTTTTCTCTATTGGATTACCTATAATATCTATAATGGTTGTTAACTACTGCAATTTATTATGTTTTGCTGGTTGTATGATCACTTATAAACCTATGATTTATTTATATCCTAATGAAGATAATACTAATATAACTATTAAATTAGGTAATTCTAATCTTTTAACTACTACTTATCCTAAATATAATGATAGTTGGAATGTAGTAGCTAATAGTGATGGTAATTTATATGATTTAAATACTAATAGATACTATTATGGATTGTATTGGGAAGGTATTGATAATAGTGAAATTAACTTAAATGAAGGATTTGTTATTAAAGGTAGTGAAAGTAGTAAATTCTTAGAAGATAAGTTATCTTATTTAGGGTTAAATGGTAGAGAAATAAATGAGTTTATAGTTTATTGGTTACCTAAATTAGAATCTAATAAGTATAATTATATTAGATTTAGAACTATAGATGAAATTAATAAATATATGCCTATAGAATCTAATTATAGTTTTGATACTACTATTAGAGTTATAATGGATTTTAAAGGATTAAATAGAAGAATTAAAGTTGATGAACAAAGATTAACTAAAGTTGAAAGAACTGGAAGTACTTTAGTTGAGTGGGGTGGAAGAGAGATCTAATGTTAGAAGAGCTTGATAGTGTTATTTATGAATTTGGTAAATTAAATAATAATGATGGATATGATGAAGAATTAGATGAATTAGTAGATAAGTTTATAAATATTGTTAAAAATATGAATGATGACGAGATAAGTATTTTATTAAAGAAACCTTATATGAAAGTTTATAGGGAATCAATAGATATTATTCTTAATAATAAGGAGGATTAAAATGGCTGAAAAAAAACAATCTTCATTTGAAGAAGACTTAGAAAAATTAGAAACTATAGTTAAAAAACTAGAAAGTGGAGAAGTTCCTTTAGATGATGCGATAAAGGAATTTACTGAAGCTATGAAATTAGCTAATTTATGTGATGAAAAACTTAAAAATGCTGAAGAAGCTATTACTAAGCTAGTTAATAAAGATGGAAAATTAGAAGACTTTAATGTAGAAGAGTAGTCTTCTTTTTTTACGCAAAAAAAAAGAACTATATTATAGTTCTAATTGTCTATTTGTTAGTAGAAGAATAGCTTTTTGTACTTCTTTTTCATCATCTAATGGTACCATTGAATCTTCATCTTCAAGATCTAGTTTTCTTATAATATAATCATTTCCTTCTGAAATATTTGAAAAATATAAATATGTGTTTTCTTTATTTTTAATTTTATTTAATAGTATGTATTCTTTATCATTTATTACATATACATCTGCCTCTTGCATATTTATTTTCCTCCTAGTTCTTGATTATTTTCTGCCATTTCAACATTCTTATTAGATTCATGTTCTTCTTGCATTTTATTAATTTCAGCTTGTTTTTCTTTTACGTCTTTTTCTAATATCATCTTATCTCTTGTTTGCTTACAGAAATCATTAGCATCTTCAAAGTTATGCTTTTTAGCATATTCATCTAATGAGTTTGATCCATCTACATTATTCATTACCTTATTAAAATCTTTGGTTTCAATACTATTATATAACATATATACATCTACATCTGTTTTAACTTTTTCAGCTATTTCTTCATGACGATAGTCATAGTATTGTTTATGATCTCCAACTCTAAATGTATTTGGTGAGACTACTTCAGTTTTAAATTCATTGCACATTTTATATACATCATATCCATCACTTACACCTTTAGCTAGAGCATTTATACTATTAGCTGCGATTGCTCCAAAAATTGTACATGCTAAACAAAGAGTTACTAACTTTCTTTTAAATTTTTCTTTATTAATTGTTATTGTTTTTGTTTTCTTTGAACTTGTTTTTGGACCTGAAATACTATTTTTTAATAGATTATTATATACATCTTTATCCATATCTTATCACTCCTATTATAAATATACTTAAATATCTTTTTATTGTCAATAAAACCGTAAAGCTTAAAATGTATAATTTGTCTTATTTTGGCGATAATAGTAGTAGGTGATTTTATGAGAAAAATTAAATTATTACTTATATATTTCATATTATTATTTCCAATAAGTGTATTTGCTTATGATAAAGTTATTCCTGGAGGAGAAACAATAGGAATAGAGGTTCATTCTAATGGTGTTTTAGTAGTTGGATTTTATAAAGTTAATGGAAAGAGTATTGCTAAAGATAATGGATTTAAACTGGGTGATACTATAATTAAAGTTAATAATATAAAAGTTTATAATATTGATTCTATGTTAGAAGTTATTGAAAAATCTAATGATAAAGCTACTTTTACTGTAGTTCGTAATAATAAAATTAAAACTATTACTTCAGATTTAATCTTGGAAGATGATACTTTAAAAACTGGTTTATATGTTAAAGATCAAATTAATGGTTTAGGAACTTTATCTTTCATACTAGAAGATAAAACTTTTGGTTCTTTAGGTCATGAAATTATGGAGTCTTCTACTTTGGAAAGATTTGATATTAGTAATGGAGAAATATATGATGCCAGTGTATCAGAAATAATAAAAAGTTATGATGGTTCTGCAGGGGAGAAGAATGCAATTATTGATAAAAGTGAAATAACTGGTATTGTTACTGAAAATGATACTACTGGTATATATGGTAATTATAATGGAGATATTTCTAATAGAGAATTTGTCGATGTAGGTAGTATTAATGATATTTCTTTAGGAGAAGCATACATTAGAACAGTTGTTGAAGGAGATAGAGTAGAACAGTTTAAAATTAATATATTAAATATTAATAAAAATGATCGTACTAAAAATATATTATTTGAAATAGTAGATTCTAATTTAATTAATAAAACAGGTGGAGTAATACAAGGTATGAGTGGTTCACCAATTATGCAAAATGGTAAAATGATTGGTGTTGTTAATTATGTTATTGTTAATGAACCTACTAAAGGTTATGGTATATTTTTAACTACTATGTTAGATGAGATTAATTAAATTGATGTATTGTAAAAAACTTATTTTTAATATAAAATTATATTAATAATAAGGAGTTGTTTTTATGTATATAGATTTAATTGTTTTAATAGTTTTAATATTAATAGTAGTAATGTTTTTTAAAAGATTTTCATCATTTGTTTTCTTTATGGCAATTATAGATATTACTCTTAGAATACTCTCATTTATAAGAAGAAATATTGGCTTACCTGATGTTAGTGCTATAATTGGTAAATATTTTCCTGATAGTATATTTGCAATTATAGAAAAATATACAAATGGAGTAGTTACTACAATACTAGAGTGGATATTTGTAGGTATTATGATAATATTCTTATCATATATAATTAAGATTTTTGCTAAAAAGAAAAAAATATAAAACAGAAAGCGACAAATAAGTCGTTTTTTTATTTTTATAATTACTTTGGTGATTAGATGAAAGTATATTTAGATTTATATTTTTTAATTAACTATATATTAGATATAAGTATTTTATTAGGTGTTTCTAAATTATTGAAATATAGTATTAAATTTTATAAATATTTATTAGGAGGATTAGTTGGTAGTATTTCATTGTTAGTTTTATTTGTTAATAATAGTTTAT
>JAFWRK010000016.1 GCA_017519965.1 Bacilli bacterium | reverse complement strand
GATATACATAATAATATGTAAAATCTATATATTAGTTTTTTAAAATAATTATCATCTGTTTTACTATTAATTAATAATAAAATATTATTTATTAAATATAGAAATGCATATTTAGTTATTGTGATATTAGTTAATAAAACTATTGATGATATAGTTAGTATTAAAATTATATTTGCTATAGTATTATTTTTATTTTTTTCAGTTATTAATAGTAATGTAATATTAGAAATAATTGTAAATATAATTAATAATAGTTTTAGCATTTTATCACTTCTTTTCTATTTTGAATATATTAATCCTATGTATATCGGTAAACATAAATATGCACAATATATGTATCTAAATTCTGCTATTACTGGTGTTGCTAAAAGAAGTGTTAACCATATACCTATTACTGGCATAAAGCTATATAATACTTCTTTTCTTTTTCTTTTTATTGCTATATATGCAAATAATAATATTGTCCAAATACATAGTCCTATACATTTAGTAAATCCTACTAATGGAATATTAGAACTTGTTATTTTACTAAAGTTATCTCTAATACTATCTGGTATAATTGATACATTTTTAATTCCTAAATCATTGGAATCAATCTTATCTATTGTTACCCAGTATTCTACTCCTGGATACCAATATCCTAGTGTACTTGTTAAATATGATTCTACTGCTACTACTGGATGTTTTATACATAGTCCTAACCATATTTTAAAATATTTCAATTTGTTTTTTTCGAACACTTTATTATTATATTCTTTATCAAATTTAATAGGATCCACAATTTCAGGATTATATAATTCTCTTAATCTGGAAATAGGTATCACTTTGTTTATCTCTTCTTCTTCATTCTTTGTAAACTTCACATTTTTATATGCCATTCTGCCTATTTGTTGTAGTGGTATAGCAATATATTCTGATGATGATGATTTTGCTATATTAAAATAATTATATATAGGTCCTTTTATTGTAAAATATGTGCTAAATATTATTATAAACATTAGCAATACTGTTATTATTCTTTTTCTAAAGATTATTATTGTTAATAATGCTAGAATAATATACATATATATAGCATTGTTTCTCGATAATATTGCTAATATTGAGATAATAATAAATGTATATGAATTTTTAATTGTTATATTATTTTTCTTTTCTATTAGTTTTTGACATTCGATTGTTAATAATACTATTAATAAACTAAAAATTATATCTTTCCACAAAGTAATACTATAAAAGCCATTTATAGGTAACAAAGCATAATAAGTAATTATACCAATAAGTATATATTTTGGAGTGTTTCTCTTATATAGATAATTTATACTATATGCGAGAATTAGTGACATAATAATAACTTGCATTAATGTAGTTACTCCAACACATATATTTATATTATTTGTAAATATACTTGTTACTTTAAATGGAATATATAAAAATATTATGTGAAATATTGTATGGTGGTCATTTAACGTAACATTGCCTAATATCATATTTATCTCATCTATTGAATCGCCAGTTAATATACCAGGAAAGTATATAAGATAATATACTAAGTATACTGCAAACATAATAATAAATGAAATCATAAACACATTATTAATATTGTTGCTTGTATTACTTTTATATTTAATCATTCTTGTTAATACTATAGAAAAGATTACGTATATTAATGATGAGATTCCTATAATGAATATTAAACTCTTTATACTAATAAATTCATTTAATAAATTGGTAACTGAATCATATCTTAAGTTATATAACACTCTTCCTAGCACTAACAAGATACTTAATCCTAAGGATATAATACTAAATTCTTTCATATATATATGATTAAGTTTAGTATTATAAATCCCATAGTAAATTGTTATAAATACAAAAATTGATAATATGTTATATGGATGTAATATATCTTGATAACATAATGTTACATAAATAAAAAAACTAATAATAAAAATTATTATTATTTTATTATTTATTAGTTTTTCTTTCATTTTATCAACTCCTATGAATTGTTTTTATATAATTATTGAACAATATTTTTATAATTACTTTTTAAGTTTTTTATTATTTATAATTGATGGTAATAATACGTAAAATGGTAATGTTGTATATGCCCAAAAGATATATCTCAACATACCGCTAACAGGAGTAGCTAACATTAAAGTTAGCCACATTCCTATTGATGGAATAAATAATAGAAAATACTTTTTGTTTATTCTATATGTAGATACTCCACATAATAATAACAACCAAATAACCAATCCTAGATTCCATTGCAAACTTAAAACCGGTATATGAAAATTATATAATCCATTGATGAACTTCGAAATCTTTTTTGGTAACAAAGGTTTATTATAAATGTTTATTGAATTTTTGGTAACTCCCAACTCTACTGCATTTATAGAAATATTAGGTGACCAATATCCAACAGTTGAAACAAAGTAACTCTCTACTGCAATATCAAAATGCTTTAGGACAAGATCTTTCCATAAAAGTAAAAAAGATTTATTGTGACTATCAAAATAGTTTTGATTTAAATTAGTACTAAATTTGATACCATCTGAAAATGTAGGATTATAGTCTTTTTTTAAGTTATCTATTGTTATAAATTTTTCAATTTTATTTTTTTCTTCTTCAGTAAAGTTAACATTTTTATAGGCCATTCTACCAACTTGTTGAATAGGTATACCTAAGTACTCCCATGATTTGCTTCGTTCTACACCATAGTAATTATATATTGGATGTTTTATCATTAAAAAGCATGATACAACTAAAACAATAGATATAAAAGAAGGTAACCATTTTTTTCTAAAGGCAAATAAGTAGAATGGTATAAATAGTATATACATATAAATAGCATTATTTCTAAATAGAAGCAATAATAATGAAATAATAATGAAAAACAAATAGTCACGAATTTTTATATTTTCATTCCTATTTAATAAATTATATAAATGAATTACAAATAGTAGAAAAAAGCCTCCAAAAAGTACATCCTTCCACATAGATAAACTAAAAAATGCATATATAGGTAACGCACCAAATAATATAATTAAAAGAGCAATAATTTTCTTATTAATTTTCTTTTTATTTAGAAATACTATAAAATAAGAATATATTGATGCCATTATAATCATTTGGATAATTGTTGAACAAGCTGCCCCAAAGTTTTCAGAGGTTGAAAAAGTTTCTCCAATTTTAAATCCTAATTTTAAGAATAATGTATGTAGTACAGGATGATAATCTGTTAAAGGCATGATATGTTTGAATTGCATTATTTGATAAATACTGTCAGGTGCAATTAAGCCTGGATATGAATTCATAAAATATGGAATATTTAGGATTATTATTATTACAAATGATAGAAGAAACAATTTAAAATTGTTTTTAAAATTATTTTTTGAATTAACTTTCATATTTTCAAGATAATATGTCGATATTGAAACGATTAATTGAATTATTAGAAATAATCCAATAAAATATATCAAATTTTTAAATGAAAAAATGACTTTAAATATATTTGTTTGAGAATATATATTTTTGATTACTATATCTCCAACATTATAAAGAATTGAAAGAATTAAGGTTAAAGGAATATTCTTTTTTGAATGCAAATGATTAAACTTATCATACAATATAAATATTGATATAAAGATAAAAATATTTAATATGTTGAAATAATTAATGTTTAAATAAAAAGATAGTGTTATGTATATAAAAAATGATGCAATTATATTTTTTATTTTAGTATTATTCACTTTTCTTCACCTCACATTTTATAAATAATTAAGAATTATATTCTTCTTTATATCCATAATATATAATTGCTGGAGTTAATTTGAAATAGTTATTTTCTTTTCTAGCTTTTTTAATATATTTATCTAATTTATTTTCTTCGAAAGCTTTATTTCTTTCTTCTATATATTTTTTATCTTCATCTTTTAAATCATTTAATAATCTTTTATATTTTGGATTGTTAAAGATATCTAGTAATGTTTCCTTTAAATTTTTATTTATATATTCTGTTACATTACTTATTTCTTTTTCATCTATTGTATAAAGTTGATTAATTATTAATTCTTCTATTCTCCATGAATATGTATAATATTTAAAGTCATCTATATTTACGTTTAAATATTCTTTATATTTATTTAATCTTTCTTCTACTAGTTTTAAGACATCAATCATACTATATCCTGGTGTTGTTCTCATTATTGAATTACTTCTTATATAGTATTCATAATATGGCTTATTAATATATTTTATTGATTCTGCTCTTAATAAGATAAATGGAGTTGTACTTAAATCTTCAAATTTATCTTCTATATATTTGATATTTAGTTCATCATATAGACTTCTTTTAACTATTTTGTTACAAGCTGAAGGCATTATTGTTGTATAAAGTAATCCTTCATATTTACTATATTCATTTTTATTAAACACCCAGTCTATTGCTTGTGTTGGATAAGTTCCTTCATTTGTAATTGATTGCCAATCATAAACTACTATATCTATATTATTTTCTAAATATTCTACTGCATCTGCAAAAAAGTTAATATTAATTGTATCATCTGAATCGATTGAAGCTATATATTTTCCTTTTGCTTCTTTTAATCCTACGTTTCTTACATTTCCTAATCCATGATTATCTTGTTTTATATATCTTATTAGTTCTGGAAAATCTTTAACATATTCTTTAATTATTTTTTCACTATCATCTTTTGATCCATCATTTATTACGATTATTTCCATATTATCAATTGCTGCATCTATAATTGAATCTAATGTATTAGCTATAAATTTTTCTGTATTGTATACAGGTACTATTACTGATAATAATTTTTCATATTTTTTATCTTCTTGTTCTTTTTTTATTGTACCTAAAAATTCATTAGCTAGTTTAGCCGACTCTTTTGAATAATCTTCTCTAAACTTTTCATATGCTTTTAATATTGCTTCTCTATTTTTAGATACAAGATTCATTCTATCTTTTATTTCATCTATATCGTCATCACTATCCATTACTAGATAATCTTTTAATTTTTTATAATTATCTAATAATTCTGTGTTTCCCATTATACATGGAACATTATTATCCATGCTTCTTAAGAAAACTGTATCATCATTATCAGTAAAATTAACATATAAGTTTATTTCGTTATTGTTTACTAATTCACTATTTTTAACTACGTTATAATCAATATTAAATAGTTTTAAGAAATTCTTTGTAGTTTTACAAGGTTTAGGTAATTTAGCTATAAACTTATTTGATAATTTTACTGCACTTAATTCATTGTAGAAACTATGTCTTGGATTATGCTCATCATTTAATAGTCCTACTACATTCTTATTATAATCTTTACTAGTATTTTTATTTCTTTCTATATCTAGTTTTATGTATTTAACATTTTCTCCTTTATGTTTAAATGTTTCATAAAGTCCTTTATCTAAAAAAGCTATTTCACTGGCAGTACCATTCTCATATAGATTGTATAAATTATTAAATGTATACTTTAAGAATTCATCTGAAAGTGCTCCTAAAGCTTTAGTATATACTAATTTAATATCATGTTTTTTTATTAAACTATTAATTACTTCTTCATTTTCCACTTGGTAATCTACAAATACTAATGTTTTAAAATTACTATTATTTATAAAATCTTTTATTCTAGTAATATTATCTATATTGTTATCCATTACTATTGTATTTCCAAATGTGTAATTAAAAGCTTCATATAAGTTCTCAGACATTTTAGATATTATTATTAAGTATTTTTTATTATAAATAATGTTATCTTTTATGTTATACATTTTCTTCACCTACATCTTTAATAATTTTTCTACTGCTTCTTTTGCTTCTTTTAAGTTATTATCTTTAAACTCTTTATACATTTTTTTAATTCTATCTTCATTTTTAATACAATTTAGAATTGTATTTTTTATTTCTTCTGGACTTTCTTCATTTTTTACTACAATATAATTTTCTAGTTCACTATCTTTAAAATAGTGATGATTATTACCTGATATACAAGGTACTCCCATTTCAAAACTTTCTAGTGGTAACATTGGTGCACACTCTGAATATGTAACGTATAAGTTAACATCATTTTTAGACATTCTTTTTAATAGTTCATCTCTTGGAATCGATTTCTTTTCTCCTTGTATTTTTACTCCAATTAGTTTTGCAAATGCTTCTGCTTCATCATTTAATGGAGTCATATCAATTACTGCATTATCTATCATTGATATAGCTGCCATTTGTGAATACATATTTTTTCTCCAGTCATCACATTTTGCTGCATATAATCCAATAAGTATTTCTTTTTTATTTTTATCTTTCTTTGCTGGTTTTACATCAGTCGTTACTTTGTTAGTAATAAAGCAACTATTAAATCCTTCATTATCATAAAAGTTAATTAAACTCTTCTTACAAGTTCCCATTACATCCATAACTCCATCACGATGTAAATTAATAATTTCTATGTTTCTTGCCCATCCATAGTAGTCCATTATTTGAGAATGACTTCCATGCCAGAATGATTTAATTTTAATATCATTATTTCTTTCTTTTAGATAGATTGCTAAATCTTTATCACCTATACTCATTGCACTAAATATTACTTGTTTAATGTTATTTTCTAGGATAGCATCTCCTACTCTTTTTATATCTTCTTTTCTATATAATTCTCTACAGTCTACACTATTTTCAAATAGCTCTTTAGTAGCGCTTGTTACTCCAAACCATTCTCCATTATGAATTGCTATATATTCTTTATCTTTATACTTATTAATTTGTTCAATTGCATTATCTATATTTTTTAAATAGTCTTCAGTAATTAATTTTTTCTTATCATTTTTTCTTTTAATAAAACTACTGGATATAAAACTAACTTAGCACCTTTTCTTAAATAGTCTTTTCCTTTTCTGTAAACATGTAATATTTTAAATGTTCTATTTCTTCCAATTTTTCTTACCATGTTAATTTCTATTCTATCTTTAAGTGGAATCCAACTTGCATCAAAGTAATGAATCATACATGTATTATCTGTAAACATATTATTTTCCCAATTATATGAATATGGATAAAAATAATCTCTAGGATATATATAAATATCATGTTCTAATTTTTGAATATCTTTTCTATTTCTATCAAATCCTAAATCATTTAATATTTCTGTTATTAATAAAGGAATACTTACATTAGAAGCATTGTCTGGGTCAAAGTGTTTAAAACTTCTATATTTTTTTAATAATGTGGTACTTAAATATCCACCTGCTTCTTTTTCATACCATACAGCAGAGTTAACATTACCTGTATCCTCTATACCTAAAAATGAACCTTTTTTTAATAGGTCATCTACATTTTTAGTTACTTCCATATCTGTATCAAAATATATTCCGCCCATCTCATTAAGCGCTCTTGTTCTTGCGTAGTCAGCAACAAAAGCCCATTTTTTATTCTCATAGGCTTCTTTGATAAAAGGACATTCTTCTAAATCTACGTTTTCTTCACTCCATTTAATTATTTCATAGCCTGGAAGATACTTTTTCCAACTCTCTATACATTTTTTTGCTAATTTAGGTAGTGGTTTATCTCCAAACCAACAATAATGGATGTATTTTTTCACTCTTATCAACTCCTATTTAAATTATAACAATATATAAAGACTAAAGCAAATTAATCTCTAGAAAAAACCTTATAAAATAACAAAAAAAAATAGATTAAATCTATTTTTTTGAATTATAGTCTTTACCTAATTGTTTTTTGTAATATGCATTACAAATTGTTTCTGGATCTCCCATGTCTATTATTTTACCATGTTCTAACCAAACAACTTTAGTACATAATTGTTTAATGGACTCTATTGAGTGAGAAACATATAAAACTGTTGTTCCTCCTTTTATTAATTCCATCATTTTATTTTTACTTTTTTCTTGGAACTTAATATCTCCTACAGATAATATTTCATCTACTATTAATATTTCAGGATCTACTATTGTTGCAATTGAGAATGCTAATTTAGCAACCATTCCTGAAGAAAAGTTTTTAACTGGCACATCTAAGAAATCTTTTAATTCTGAGAATTCTACTATTTCATCAAATTTTTCTTCTAAGAATTCTTTTTGATATCCTAGAATTGCTCCATTTAAAAATATATTTTCTCTAGCAGTTAATTCATCATCGAATCCTGCTCCTAATTCTATCATTGGAGATATTACTCCATTTACTTGTATTTTACCTTTTGTTGGTTTCATTACTCCACTAACTACTTTAAGTAATGTAGATTTACCTGCTCCATTACTTCCAATTAATCCTACTACTTCTCCTTTTCCTATATGGAAAGATACATCAGTTAAGGCCCAAAATGAATTTTTCTTTTTTAATTCTTTATTACGTTTTCTAACTTTTGGATCAAAAAAGTTTACAAATCCTTGTTTAATGGAAAATCCTTTTTCTATGCCTAAGTTAAATCTCATTGATACATTTTCTATATTAATCATTTTAACAACTCCTATATGTAGTATATAAACTTATCTTGGTTTTTCTTAAATACTAATGAACCTATTCCAAGAGAAGTCATACTTATTAGACCTATAATAATTAATGTTGTTATACTAGGACGTTGTCCATATAGTACTATTTGTCTAACTGCGGTTATATATTGGTAAAGTGGATTAAATACAAATATTTTTTGTAATGATTCTGGTAATATTTCAATACTATAGAATACTGGAGTAAAGTAATTCCAAATAGTTAGTACTATTCCATAAATATAAAATACATCTCTTAAGAATACTGATACACATGATAGGAATAATCCTACACCAATAGTAAATATAAAGAAACATGCTAATATATATGGAATTATTAAATAATATAAATTAATACTTGCTGGGTATTTACCTATTCCAAATTGTGTTAATATTATTAATCCAAACCATGGAATTAAAGTAAGTACAAAATTTATTCCTACAAACAAGCATTTAGCAAATGGGAATATATATTTAGGTATATAAACCTTACTAATAAGTGCAAAGTTTTCTACTACTGATGTCATAGCACTATTGCTTGCTTCACTAAAATATGAAAACATAATAATACCTGTCATCAAGTAAACTAAATAATTAATTCCCTCTACTTGAAAACGGAACATATGTGAAAATACTATTGCCATTACTGTCATCATTAGTATTGGATATAATAAGCTCCATACTACTCCTAAGACAGATCTTTTATATTTTCTTTTAAAGTCTCTTGTTATTAATTGAGTTATTAAATACCAATAATGTTTAAAATTAGCTAATATATTTTTTAAACTCTTCATAAAATCTCCCTTTTACTTTTTGAAATTTGTCGATTTATTGTAACATAGAAAAGCAGCTTAGTCAAACTAGCCGCCTTTTATTTTGGCTCTTATTTCATAATACTTACCAATAAGTTTCCAACTTCTTGATGATTTTATTTTATCAAATAATTCTTTTTCTTCTCTTAAGACAAGATTTTCTTCTCTTAATAATTGATTTTCTTCTTTTACTGTTTCATTTTTTTCATTAAGTTGTTTTATAGCTCCATAATATAAATTCTTTATGTACTCTTCTCTTTCTATATTTAGTGATTTAAAACTATCTGTTGAAGGTAATGATTCACATGATTCTGATTCTTTTTCAATAAATTCTTTTACTGATTGTAGTAGATTGTCTCTTTTTTTAACAAAGAATTTTGTGTTTTTAATTTTAGATAGTTCTTTACTATCCATCTCCATGAATTCTTCTTCAGTACAATTTTTTAGATAGTCTTTAAATGTTTCAACTCTATCTTTATTTTTCTCATAATAGATTAATAAACATGGAGTATTCAAACCTAAACAAGGTAATCCAACGTGTATTCTATCTGTTATTACAAGCTTTGCATTTTGATATAATTCTAGTTGCTTTTCGGCTATTTGCATTCTCTCTTCTAAAGAAAGCTTAGCATGTTCTTTTACCATTTCTTTTTTTACTTCTTCAGATCCATTATTAAATTTATCTATTAATTTTTGTTTTTCTTTATATGAAATTTTTTTATTATGGAATATATTCCAGTGTGTTGTTTCAACAATTTTTAGATTAGTTATTTCTCTTAGATGTTCTACAATTTCTGGTTTCATATCTACAGCTACTATATAATCTTTTTTTGGCTTTGCTATATTTTTAATTGGTTTAATTGTTGTTGTTAAACAACCACTAAAATAAATATTTTTATATCCCATAGATTTCAATTGTTCAAGTGTATGTTTATCTCTACATCCTATTTTATAGTTTGATAAAATTTTTTTTGCATAATTATCTAAAAAGTCATATCCTTCACAAATATTTCCTATAGCTGTTAAATGTAATGAAACAAATAATGGATCAATATATGGTGATATTAAAAACTGTGTCTTATCGTAATTAAACCATCCATTCATGATAACTTTTACTTTTTCTTTTGTTTCGGGAACAAAGTATGAGATTTTTTCTCTATCTATTACATAATCTACTCTTGGTAATAGTTTATAAGCAGCATATGTTTGTATATCATCACCTAAATTTACTGAATCTTTGTATAAGATTATTCCATATTTATCATCTTTCATGTTTACCTCCTACAATTTAAAACCCGTCTATAATATATTCTTTTGTTTCCCCGCACCTTATTCTTAATTTCATTATATAGATTTTTTTGCAATTTGTAAATAATTGCTTTAATTTAAAATAAATAAAAAAAGATCTTTTCAGATCTTTTAATACATTACACTTACGTCTACGTTTCCTGTTATACCTTTTACTGATTCTTTAGATGAGTATTGCCACATGATTTTGTTACCTGGACCTGTATATGTACAATAGTGATTGTATTGTGCTACCCATAGTTTATTGTTAGCTAATCTATTCATATCTAGGTTCTGTTCTAAGAAGCTTTTACTTGCATAAATCATTGGTTCATATCCTGATGCTCTTACTCTATCAACAAATGCTTTTACAATGTTAGTTCTAGCCTCTTTTGATAAGCTATCTGCTCTTCCTGCTCTTACTCCATTTTCCCAAGCGTCTGTATATTCTGTATCTATTACTATAGGAAGAGTTATTTTACTTTTTCCTCCATTAGCATTTGCTATTTGAATTGCTCTATTTGCTTCTTCTACAGCTTCTTCTACATTAATTGCTTGCGAGTAAACATATAGTCCAATTGGTAGTCCTACTGATTGAGCTCCAGTAATATTTGCTTGATAATTATCATCATTTACTAGTCTTCCAGTACCATATCCTCTGTATGCTACTCTTATAATTGCAGCGTCTACTCCACCTTTGTTCTTAGCTGTTGACCAGTCTATTGTTTTATTATAGTATGATACATCTATTACTTTTTTAGCATTGCTTGCTACCATTACTCCTAATGAATTAAAGAAGTATTTTTTTCCTTCAACTGTTACCCAATCATTTGCAAATGAGCCATCTTGGAAGTAGTATCTTACATTGCCACTAGAGTCAGTTACAAATCCACTTTTAATTCTACCGTTTGAATCAAAAGTATAATTAACATCATCTATTGTTTTATTACCTACTGTCATTTCTCCTGTAGATGGATCAAAATAGTACATATATCCATCTATATATACCCATCCTGTTCTCATTTTTCCATCTACTCTGCTGAAGAATCTTTTTATATTTTCTGGCGATGCAAATCCCATTACCATTTCTCCATTGTCTTTAAAGAAATAATAATATCCATCCATCTGAAAGAATCCTGTTCTCATCGCATGGTCATCCACTCTACTGAAAAAATATGTCTTTCCATTCCATTTTTGGAATCCCCATGATTTTACTCCATCATTATTGAAAAAGTATTTTTTATCTCCTATTTGTACTATTCCTTTTTGCATTATTCCATCATTTGAATAATAATATGTCTTTCCATTTTCTTCTAGTACTCCTGTATGCATTACTCCATCATTTTTAAAATAATAATTTTTTCCATCTATTGCAAACTTTCCTGTTCGCATTGCATTGTCTCCAACTCTACTGAAAAAGTATGTTTTTCCATCATACTTTTGGAAACCTTTTCCCTTTTTACCATCATTTCCATAGAAATATTTTTTTCCATTTACATCTAATATTCCTGTGAACATTGTTCCATCATCATTGAAGTGATATTCTGGTCCATCTATTTTGAATGTTCCAGTACGCATTGCATTGTCTCCAACTCTACTGAAGAAGTAGGTCTTTCCATCATACTTTTGAAAACCTTTTCCTTTTTTACCATCAGTTCCATAGAAATATTTTTTTCCATTTACATCTAGTATTCCGGTAAACATTGTTCCATCATTTAAAAAGTAGTATTGTGGTCCATCTATTTGGAACTTTCCTGTTCTCATGGCATTGTCTCCAACTCTACTGAAGAAGTATGTTTTATCACCTATTTTTTGAAATCCGATTGCTTTTTTTCCATCAGAATTGTAATAATATTTCTTACCATTTTCTTCTAAAAAACCAGTATACATTGTTCCATCATTTAAAAAGTAATATTGTGGTCCATCTATTTGGAACTTTCCTGTTCTCATGGCATTGTCTCCAACTCTACTGAAGAAGTATGTTTTATTATCTATTTTTTGAAAGCCTTTTACTCTTTTTCCTTCATTATTGAAATAATACTTCTTATTATTTTCTTCATACATTCCAGTATGCATTGTTCCATCATCATTAAAGTGATAGAAACTACCATCTATTTGGAATGTTCCAGTACGCATTGCATTATCATTTATTCTACTAAAAAAATAAGTTTTATTATCTATTTTTTGAAAACCTTTTTGTTTTATACCATTAATGTAATAATACGTTTTATTATTTTCTGTTATTAAGCCATTTAATTCTTCAGCTTTAACATTAATAGCAAATAGAGATACTACTAATAGTATTAAGAATAATATCTTTTTCTTCATCCTATCATCTCCTTCTCTTATATTTTATTATATTTATCAATATTTTTAAAGTATAGTTATTCTTGCGTTTACATATATATACAAATAAAAAAGAGAATTACTCTCTTTATAGACTACAATATAGAGTTGTTAGTAGTTTGGACTTTTCTATTGTTCTTCTTAATAATCCTCTATTTTCATAATATTTATTTTCTTTATAATCAGGTATATTTTTTTCTAAGTATTCAAATGCTTCATTAATAAACTTTTTAGCAACTTTCTTATCTTTTTGTTTTCTTTGTTGAATAGTATAGTTAGTAATTATTCTAACTGTTAACTTATCTAATTCATTTTTTAGATTTCTTTCATCTTTTAATGCTTTTCTAAATATATCTATTATCTTTAATATATCAAAACATTTTTCATCTCTAATAGTTGTTTCACTATTTTCTCTAATTACATAGTGATTTAAACATTTATTTAATTTACCTATTAGTTTTGCTTTATATAAACAATCAATTACAAATGGAGCATCTTCGTATTTTAAATCTTCTATAAATCTAATATCATTTTTTATAATTAAATCTCTTCTATATAATTTGTTCCATGGAGATAAATTAACTATTCTTAATAGCTTTGGATTATCTATTAATTTTGTATTATTAAAGTCTTCTAATATTTCTTCTTTTTGCTTTTTATTATAATCTCTATAGAAATCACATACTACTAAATCTAAATCTTCATTTTTAGCTTTTTCATATAATTCTTCACAGGTATTTTCTTCTATATAATCATCACTATCTATAAACATTAGATATTTACCTGTTGACTTTATTATTCCAAAATTTCTACTATAACCTATTCCTTTATTTTTATTTTTATAATACTTTATTCTTTCATCATTATATTCTTTTATCACTTTTTCAGTATTATCTGTAGATCCATCATTTACTATAATTATTTCTATTTCTTTTTTTGTTTGATTAATTAGTGAGCCTATACATTTTTTTATATAACTTTCTCCATTATAAACTGGAACTATTATACTTATATCTGGATTCTTTTTCATATGTACCTCCTTTAGAGATATTTCTTATCTAAATTATAATCTATCTCTTTTTTTTCTGCAATAAAATGAGTATTTTGTTATAATATGTTTAGAGGTAATAATATGAAAAAAATTAATTATAATATAGTTTTTATAAGATTTTTAGCTATCTTAATAGTTATGTTTGGACATTCGATTATTATTTATGATCCTAATTGGGGATTATTAACTACTAATGTTACATCCAATACTTTAGTATTTATTAAACATATTATTAATTCTATACAAATGCCTATTTGGTTTACTATGGCTGGTTTCTTATATTATTTTAGTCTTAAGAAAAATAAAAATTTATTATTAGTATTTAAAGACAAATTTAAAAAACTATTATTACCATTTTTAATTATTGGTTTATTATATTTAATACCTATTAGATATTTAGTTGGTTATTCTAATTATGTAAATCATTCACTTATTTATAATATTATTCATAATCTTATTTTAGGTTTTGATAATGGACATCTATGGTATTTACCTACTCTTTTTATTATCTTTTTAATATTTAACTTTTATAAAAATACTAACAGATATTTAGATATTGTTATATTCATATTATTAATTTATTTAAATATTATATCTAATCATTTTCCTACTTATATACATCATGTATTTTTTTACTTATT
>JAFWRK010000015.1 GCA_017519965.1 Bacilli bacterium | reverse complement strand
TTAGGATTATCTATAGTTAAAAAAACACTAAATTTAATGAAATATGATATAACTATAAAGAATGAAAAAGTAGGAGTATCATTTATAATTACAAAAGAGTCTAAATAGACTCTTTTTATTGTTAAAAAGTGTGATATAATGAAAGAGTAGGAGACTGTATATGAACAAAAGAATCATTAACAACTTTATATTTATATTAATGTTTCTTTTGTGTGGATTAATATCCATAGGATATTCTTCCTTATCAAAAACACTATCAGTATCAGGAGATTTAGCTTATAGAAAATATGAAGATGTAAGAATTACTAATTTAACTTTTTCAGAAGCAACAAATAATGCAAGTTTATATTATGACTTAAACTTTAATTATGATAGATTTTCAAATGCTATAACACTTCCAAGTCTAGACTCATCAGTCACATTATTAGCAACAGTAAAAAACTTTGGAAGTACAAATAAAACAATCACAAGTATATGGAATACAATAAATACTGATGCCACAGTTGAAGTGTTAGATAATATACTAAATACTAAAATTTCTCCTAATCAACAAATAACATTTAGAATAAAATTAAAATATAAAGATAATATAACTCAAGCAAGTAATATAATTAATTCAGTCAATATACAGTTTACATTTAATGATTTTATAGAAGATATGATTATGTTAAATGACTATACTGAGTATGATTATAATTATGATAGAACTACATCAACATCAACCTATAAGTATTTAAATGGTCCTATTTTAAATAATACAATAGAATCAATAACATATACAAATACAAACACAGTACCAAACAATGCAATTGGATCATGGGATGTTTCAGAAAGACAAAATGGAACAGTAATAGCATGGTATTTTGACAACGATAATGATGGATTATATGAATTAGTTATAGGTCAAAATAGATCAAAAGTATTAGCAAATAATAACATGAGTAATGCATACACGTATCTTTATAATTTAAGTGATTTTAATGGAGAAAATTTAGATACAAGTACTACAAGTCAAATGATGAATACATTTAATAAATGTAGCAATCTAACAAACCTATCTGGCCTATCCAACTGGGATGTAAGTAATGTAGAATCAATGGATTATTTCTTCTTTAATTGTACAGGATTAACAGACTTATCCGGCCTATCCAATTGGAATACAAGTAATGTTACAAGTTTGAGTGCAGTATTCAGGGGATGTGAAAATCTTACTAATTTAAATGGTCTAGGTAATTGGAATACTATTAATGTAACAGAAATTTATTCACTTTTTGAAAACTGTACAGGATTAACAGATATAACTGCATTATCAAATTGGAATGTAAGTAATGTTACAAGTTTGAGTGGAGTATTCTGGGGATGCGAAAATCTTACAAATTTAAATGGTCTAGGTAATTGGAATACAAGTAATTTAACTGAAATGATAGTTATTTTTTATGGATGTACAAGATTAACAAACCTATCTGCAATATCAAATTGGGACGTAAGCAAAGTAACGGAAATGAGAAGAACTTTTTATTATTGTCTAAGTTTACAAAATCTAACACCATTATCAAATTGGACAACAAGCAGTTTAACAATGTTAGATGATAATTTTGAATACTGTGAAAGTCTTCAAACACTAACAGGATTAAGTAGCTGGAACACAGATAAGGTTACAAGAATGAATTGGACTTTTGCTAACTGTAAAAGCCTAACAGATTTAACAGCAATATCAAATTGGAATGTAAGCAATGTTAAAAATATGAATGACATGTTTACAAACTGCAGTAGCATTTCAAACTTATCTTTTTTATCAAATTGGAGTACTACCAACTTAGAAGAAATCTCAGGCATATTTCAAGGTTGTATTAGTTTGACATCACTAAATGGATTAAATAGTATTAATATGAGCAAAGTAACCAGCACTGGAGGAGCGTTTGAAAACTGTACCAACTTAACTAATATAACAGCACTAGCTAATTGGAATGTAAGTAATGTAACAAACATGCAATATATGTTTGAAGGCTGTACTAGCTTGACAAACATTTCGGCCCTATCACAATGGAATATAAGTAATGTTGAATGGATGAGATATATGTTTTCAGAATGTACAAGTTTAAGTAATTTAGGTGCATTATCACAATGGAATGTGAGTAAAGTAAAAGATATGAAATGTTTATTTAGTGAAACTGCTATTTCATCTCTAAATAACGAATTATATAATTGGGACGTAAGTAGTGTAACAAACATGTCAAGCATGTTTAAAGATTGTCCCAATTTATCATCTATAAGCTCTTTAAGAGTTTGGAATGTTGCAAGTGTAACAGATATGACATATATGTTTAATGGATGTACTAATCTAACAGATGCCTCTGCTTTAGATGATTGGAGCTCTAAATTAAATGCTAATCTAGTATATAATGCAATGTTTTGGACAAATTACACAACAACACTCCCATCATGGTACGTATAAGAGTTATTTAATAACTCTTTTTGTGTTAAATAGTGTTTAATTTAAAATATAGGTAATTGATAATAAATGTATATTCTTATATAATTAATATGTAGAATAGGAGTGGTAGTATGGCTAAAGTAAAAAATAAAAATATAAGAACTATAATATCTTATATAATGTTAACATTTGGATGTATGTTAGCAGCTCTAGCTCTAGAAACATTCCTAATACCTAATACTATATTAGATGGTGGAGTAACAGGTATAAGTATTATAATTTCTAAACTTACTGGTATATCTCTAAGTATATTAGTATTAATAGTTAATATACCATTTATGTATATAGGTTATAAAAATCTAGGTAAAAACTTTTTAATTAGAACAATATACTCAGTAGCAGTATTTTCATTATCTTTATCATATTTTAATTTATTAGAACCATTTACAGAAGAAATGCTTTTAGCAACTGTCTATGGAGGAGTACTACTAGGTATAGGTGTAGGAATAGTAATACATTTTGGTGGATGTGTAGATGGTACAGAAAGTGTAGCAATAGTAGTTAGCAAAAAAACATCTTTCTCAGTAGGACAAGTAGTCTTAATGTTTAATTTAATAATATATACAGTAGCAGGATTCATGTTCGGATTTGATCGTGCAATGTTTTCTTTACTTACATATGTTATTACATTTAAAGTAATAGACTTTGTATCAGAAGGATTAGAACAAGCTAAAGCAGCTTTAATAGTAACTGATAAAGGAACATCTTTATCTAAAGAAATATACAATAGATTAGGTAGAACGACAACTACAATTAAAGGTAAAGGACTAATTAGTGGAGAAAAAGAAGTATTATATTGTGTACTTACTAGAATAGAAGTATACGAATTGAATAGAATAATAGATGAAATGGATGAAAGTGCATTTGTAACTATTCTAGATGTACAAGATATAATAGGAGATCATATAAAATCAACTAATAAAATAAAGAAGTTAGGTAAAAACTAACTTCTTTTTGTTGGAGAAAGAGGAGTAAGAAATGGATGATTTAAAGTTGATAATCATGGATAATTTTAAAGAAGTAGGAGATAAAATTATCGATAACCTAGGGGAAGAATGCAAAGTTGATTTTAAAACAATTAGATTTAGCAATGGAGAAGGAAAAGCAAATATTGATTCAACAATAAGAGAAAAAGATGTTTATATAATATCTGATGTAGGCAACTATGGTATTACTTATAAAATGCATGGTAAAAATCAAAGAATGAGTCCAGATGATCATTTTCAAGATATCAAAAGAGTAATAGCTTCTATGTCAGGACAAGCTAGAGAACTAACAGTTGTAATGCCAATGTTATATGAGTCCCGTCAACATAGAAAGAAACCTAAAGAGAGCCTAGACTGTGCCTTAGCACTAAGAGAATTAGAAAACCTAGGAGTAGATAGAATAATAACAATTGATTGTCATGATCCAGATGTTTGTAATGCTATACCAACACTTCAATTTGAAAATTTCTTTCCAACTAATGAAATATTAAAAGAAATAATAAAAAATGAAAATATAGATGATTTATTAGTAATTAGTCCTGATCAAGGAGCAATAGATAGAACTAAAAATTTTACTGATATATTAGAAGTAGAAACTGGAATATTTTCTAAAAGAAGAGATACATCACGAGTAGTAAATGGTAAAAACCCAATTATTGAACATGTATATATGGGTCCTCCAGTAAATGGTAAAAACATAATAGTTGTAGATGACATGATAGCTAGTGGAGGTTCAATGCTAGATGTAGGGAGAATGTTAAAAGAGCAAGGAGCAAATGAAGTTATACTAGTATCTACATTCTCACTATTTACAGAAGGTATTAATAAATTTGATATAGCCAAAAAAGCAGAAATATTTGATAAAGTATATACAACAAATTTAACTTATATACCTGAAGAGTATAAAGAAAGAGAATGGTTTAAGGTAGTAGATTGTTCTGATAAGCTAAGTAATATAATAAAAACTATTCATGAGCATAAATCAATAAAGCCATTAAAAAATGGTAAAAAAGAAATATTAGAATTAATAAATAAGAAAAAAGAAAAAACAAAAGAATTATCATTAATATAATTCTTTTTTTTGACTTAAAATAGTATTTTATATATAATGAATTTAGGTGATAAGATGGACACAATGTTTTATAGAATAGTAAAACCATTATTAAATATCTTAATTTTTATACTATATCGACCTACAATAGTAGGCAGAGAAAATATACCAAAGAAAGGTCCAGTAGTATTAGCAGGTAATCATACTAGATGGTCAGATCCACCAATGTTATGTTCAGTAGTTAAAGGTAGACAAGTCCATTTCTTAGCTAAAATAGAATTATTTAGTGGACCTGTAAGTATTATTACTAAAGGTATGGGCTCTATTCCAGTAAATAGAAAAATACATGATAAAGATGCCCTACATAGTGCAATATCTGCCTTAAATAAAGGACTTTGTATAGGAATATTCCCTGAAGGAACAATTAATAGAACAGATGATGTAATAATGCCTTTTAAAATAGGAGCAGTTAAAATGAGTAATGAAGCTAATGCAACACTAGTACCATTTACAATCACTGGAAAATATAGATTATTTAGAAAAGGTATTAGAGTAGAATTCTTAAAACCAATAAAGTTAACAGGAAACTTAGATAAAGATAATGAAAAACTAATGAAAGTAGTAAGCAATAACTTAATTAAAAATGGGAGTGAAAAGAATGCGAACAAATAAGAAAGATAAGATTTATATTTTTAGAATATTTAGAACAATACTAGGACCTATATATAAATGGTATTACAATCCAAAAATAATTGGAAAAGAAAATATACCTAAAGATGGTTCAATGTTAGTAGTAGGAAATCATATCCATATAATGGATCAATGTAATGTAATTATATCTACAAAAAGACCAATTCATTATATGGCAAAAAAAGAATACTTTGATCCACAATATAAAGAAGGTAAATTTGGATGGTTCTTTAGAAGTGCAGGATGTATTCCAGTAGATAGACAAATACATGATGATGCAGCAAAAGGAGCAGCTCTAGATGTATTAAATGATGGACATGCTTTAGGTCTATTCCCAGAAGGAACAAGAAATGGATTAAAAGAAGCAAAAGCAAAAGAAGTATATGATAAATATGTAGATAGTAATGAAATATCATTTGAAGACTTCTATAAAAAAGCTAAAAAGATAAGAACATCACAAGTTAACTATTTAGAAGAATTATTAGATAAAAAAATAATAAAGAAAAAAGATATTAAAGAAAATATAAATAGAGTAGATGATTATCTACAAGAATTAGTAAAGAGTAAAAAGATAAAACAAAAAGATTATGATGATCATTTCCTACTACCATTTAAATTTGGAGCAGTATCTATGGCTCAAAAAACAGATTCTTATCTATTACCATTCGGTATATCAGGTGATTACAAATTTAGAAGTAAGAACTTAGTAATAAGAATAGGTAAACCATTTAAAGTATCTAAAGATGATGACTTAGCAGAAGTAAATAAGAAGTTATACAATGAAATATATAGTCTAATTAAAGGAAATAATGAAAAATAATGTAAAGTAGAGAAAGTTTACAAAAATTGAACTTTCTTTTTATGTTATTATAAAAATGGTGATAATATGGAACATGACAATTATTTTGATAAGAATACTGTATATAGATTATATAGATCAGTAGAAGAATTAATAACTCCATCTATATCAAAAAAGAATATATCTAACTATGAAATAGTATTTAGTGATGAACTATTACCAGTAAGAGTATTTTATCCAAATAAAGTATCTAATATAGAAAAAGTAATACTATTTATACCAGGAGAAAATAAAAATTGTAAATATAAATACACAAGTATTTTTAGTAAACTATCATTAGAAGTAGATACTACTATTATTGCAATTGACTACTATAGTGCAGAAAATGAAGTACAAAAAAATATAAGTAATATTGTTGATTATCTATATAAAGAATTAATAAGAACTGGTATATCTAAAGATAATATAATTCTTATGTCTGATTCAGAAGGTAGTAATTACTCAATAAAAATTAATACTAATATTAAAAAAGAAGTACTATTATATCCATTAGTAGATGATAAAGAAATAAATACTAATAGAGAAAGATTAATAATTAATGGTGAATTAGATAGTACAAAAGATATAGGTAAATCACTAAGTGAAAAACTATATAATTGTACATATAAGATAATAGAAAATGCTAGCTCTGGATTCTTAAGTAGTACGGATTATGATATTATTAATGATTATATAAAAGAAATCAAAGATTTTATTTAGAAGTATTTTAATACTTCTTTTTTTATGTTATATTTATAATGGTGATAAAATGGAAAAGATAAATTCAAAGAAAGAATTAGTAAAGGCATTACTAAAACAAGAAAACTTAGATGAAAAAGATGAAGAAGAATTAATTAATTTATTAATTGAACAACCATTATCAATTGATATTGATAAACAACAAGAAGAAAAGAAGACATTTGGAGATAAAGTAGCAGACAAAGTAAGTGAAGTAGCAGGTAGTTGGGGATTTATAATAGGATTTAGTTGCTTCTTATTATTTTGGATAGTACTAAATGGATTCTTACTATTAAATCCAATAGATGAATTCCCATTTATTTTATTAAACTTATTATTATCATGTTTAGCTGCCTTACAAGCTCCAGTAATTATGATGAGTCAAAATAGACAAGCTGAAAAAGATAGTTTAAGAAACCAAAATGACTATAGAATTGATTTAAAGAGTGAATTAATATTAGAGCAAATAGCTGAAAAAGTAGATAAACTTGTATCCAATCAAAATAAAATTATTAAAAGATTAGATGAATTAGAGGGTAAAGATGAAGAAAATAATTAAAAGTATAATTCTAGTTATTAGTGTATTATTATTAACAGCTTGTGGAACAGAAGATATGGAAAAAGGTATAACAGTATCATCTAAAACAGATACTTCTAATAAGAATGGAACACTTTTATGTTCAAGAAGTGCAGAAGCCCAAAATAATGCTAAAGCTAGTTTTATTTATGAAATTGATTACAAAAATGGATACATAACTAAGTTACATTCAAAAGAAGAAATTACATCAAGTAGTGATGAAGTATTAGATACTTATGAAGAAGCATATAGAAATATTTTCAAAGCATATGAAGATTTAAAATATTATGATAATAATATAACAAGATCAAAAAGTAGTGTTGTAAGTGATACAACTATAGACTATAGTAAAGTTGATATAGAAAAACTAAAAGAAATAGAAGCTCAAGAAGATTCCATTATTAAAAATGGAAAAGTATCTTTAAAAGATTGGTTAACATTTGCTGAAACATTCGGAACTACTTGTATAGAAAAATAGGAGGAATATGAAAAGAATAGTAGTATTATTTTTATTATTTCTATTAATTACAGGATGTAGTAGTCAAAAAGAAGATGTAAAAAGAAGAGAAATAAAAAAGCAACATCTAAGTTGTGAATCAACTACAGTTGATAATGGAGTTAAAAATAATGTAAGAATAAATATAAATTACTATAATGGTATAATATCAGATGGAAGAATAAGATTAGAAGTAATATTTCCAGAAAACTCCAGTATTGAAGAAAAAGAAATGTTAAATACATTAAATATGTGTAGTACTGATGTAATGACAGATTTAATTGAATATGGAAAATGCACAAATAAAGTAAGAGATAATAAGTTAACATCTATACTAACAATCGATAAAGAAAAGATAAAAAATTATAATAAAAGTATAAAAGAGATTAAAGAAGAGATAGAAAATAATAGTAATTTAAATTGTAAATGCAGAACATATTAAAGGAGACATTATGAATAGAGT
>JAFWRK010000014.1 GCA_017519965.1 Bacilli bacterium | reverse complement strand
TTTTTTAACCCCAATATTTCCTCATAATATCTTTTTGCTTCTTCCATATTATCTACAGGAAGAAAATAGTTGTCATAATTTTTCATATATTTAAGCCCTTCTTTCTACTACAAACTATACTACTATATTTTATAGTAGTTACCGTTAAAAGTCAATATATAACAAAAAAGACTGTCATTACTGACAATCTTTTCGGTAAATTACTATAAATCAATAACTATAAAATTGTAATTTGTAATTATAGTTCTATCAAACTATTTTCAAAATCCTTAACATAGTATTTTATATTCTTTGTTCCTTTTGAAATAATTGTGTGTCCTTCTTCTTCAAGTAATCTTTTTTGTAATTCTTTCCCCTCTGGATATTTAACATTTAATTCTCCATCTGATTTTAAAGTTCTCCAGTATGGTGTAATATCTTCATCTCTTTGATAACTAGCCCAAGCAACTATATTTACAAATATACCTGCTGTCATAGGATCAGTGAAGTCTGCATTATTTGTCTTTGCTAGATAATCTCTCATAACACTAACAGTTATAAGTTTTCCCTTTGGTACTTTTTTCATTAACTCATCATAATAAATAGGTGGTGCAAAAAACATT
Organism: Bacilli bacterium; assembly: GCA_017519965.1. The sequence goes on along the minus strand of JAFWRK010000014.1, from coordinate 964 downwards.
TTAGTTCCACCATATTTTTTTATTATTTTTTCATCTTCTACTATTTGTATTTTAGGCATATCTTTATTGTTGTTCATCATTACATTAAAATCTTTTTTACTTTCATTAGCCATAGTATTCCAACTTCATTTCAAATTGTAATTTGTTATTTATTTTTAGAATTTAAATATGCCATAGCAAATGCAAGAGCAATTCCACCTAATACCCAAGTTATCGCTTCTTTGCAAAAATCAGAAAATGGACCACCAATAACCTTACTAATTGTATAAATCAACATAACCACAAAAATTATAATTGCTGTTGTTAATATTAGTTTTTCATTATTTTTCGCATTATTTACATCCTTATTAATTTTTTCTCTCAGCTTTAAATCACCTTTTAATAGTTCATCTAAACTTATTTGATAAAGTTCACTTAGATTTATAATACTCATTATGTCTGGTAATGATTTTCCATTTTCCCAGTTGGATATAGTTTGTCTTGAAATCATAATTTTCTCAGCAACATCTTCTTGAGTTAAATTCATATTGATTCTAGCATTCTTTAATTTTTGGTTAATTTCCATATAAATATATTCCTCCTTTTGAAACAAGTATAATATTTATATTCTTTTTCGTCTATCAAAGTCTTTTGACATTTCTTAAATAGAATGTCAAAATATATTTACATACTTACAAATTACTATTTATCCGTCTATTTAAATATACCACATTTTCAGTCATATTTTTTATTGACTTACTAATCGTAACATTACTATGTTCAGAACAATGAAAAAGATTAGAAATTTTCTTTCTAATCTATATCGTAATATCTTAATCTTCCGATTGTTTTAATCTTCGTAATTGGGTTTAGCACATTGATATAAATCAACATCTATAGATTTTAGTAATTCTTTTAGATATTTATTATCGCTATCAGTTATAAACTCATGCCCTTTACCAGAATGAATCATAAACTCTGGTAG
>JAFWRK010000013.1 GCA_017519965.1 Bacilli bacterium | reverse complement strand
GGTCCACTAATATCTATTTTAATATTTTTATTACCCGTATAATTACTACAGTTTCCTGCTTTATCACATGCTTTATACTTTATAGTAGATGTTCCTTCACTTGTAACATTATAATAATTTGCTTGTTTATCCGAATTATTTCCTGTTGCTCCTGTTGTTGTATAACGATATTTATCTAATCCAGATAAAGAGTCAGATGATGAAGGTATAGTAAATACTTTTAAATCAGACCATGTATTTTCTGTATATCCAAATAATCCATCTGGTTTTGATGGAGTTGTACTATTATTACTCCATTTATATAATCCTACACTTGGAGTATTTGGTGCTGTTCTATCTATAGGGACAGTTATCTTTATTAATGAATAATGTCCTGAAATATCTTTTATTTTTAACTCACCATATCTATATCCTTCTCCTGATAGAGAGAAACTATAATTACCGCTTGTTTTATTTGGACTTTTTGTATCGTTTCCAGTTAGCGTTTTTACATTTGAATCAGTTGATAATAGTCCACCATTGTTCCAACTCCAACTTAATGAATCTATATTATTTTTATCAGAATATGATGCTTCAAAATATACTCCATATGGGTAGTTGGCATTGTTTAGCCATCCATTTACAACATTTTGATTTATCTTAAAATTCTTTATTGAATACGCTGTATCATCTGTTGTAATTGTTCCTACTAATTGTGAAGAATCTTTAGTACCATCTGCTTTTCTTTTATATGCTTTTAGTGTAACTTTAGGAGCATATTTATCTATATAAACATTTACTTGACATTCTCCTGTTTTTCCAGAATTATTTTCTAAATTAATTATTGCTGTTATTGCTTCCTCTGTAAATTCTTGTGTATATGAATCTTTTTTACATCCAGATTCATCATCTATACAATTAACTGTTATTGTTCTTTTCCCTGTAGTCCATGACGTTGATTGTCCTACTATTTTGTTGCAATATGGAGGTGTATTATCAATAAAACCATCAGGTGAGAATGATTTAGTTGAAGAATATCCATTAATGTTTATTGCATTTACTACTATTTTTATTGCTCCTGGTACATATTTTACTAATGATACTTTTGATGTTTTGTTACCTAAAGTTTTATCTCCATCTATAATATCACTTGTATACTCTAATTTTCCGTTTTTATAAATCTTATATTGATAAGAAGCTAAACCTATATTATCTGCTCCATTCTTACCACCAGATACAGTTATAGTTACACTAGCATTACTTAGATCAGTTACGAAATCTGCTCTTATTATTGGTGTTGCTTGTTTTAAATTATTATTATCATCATAGGATGGACATTTTAAATAAGATGTATAGTTTATCTCATCTCTATACTTAAATACTTGTACATATGAGTTTGTAGAATCGCAATCATTTTTATTGTAATCTACCACTTTATCTATAAATTTATTTTTTTCTAGTGTTTCTAAGTTGACTTTTATTATTTGTCCACTAACTTTAGGCAATAAGTTCTTATTTGAATTTAAATAGCTTTCAGTAGACATTATCATATTGTTTTTTTGAGTCTTATAATACTCTTTTTTGGCTTTTTCCATTACTCCTTGTATTGCAACTATAGATATTACTGATAGTATTCCTAATATTACAATTACTCCTAGTAATTCAACCATTGTAAAACCTTTTTTGTTTAATTTTTTATGCATTTTCATCATCCCTACTTTATTTCATTATATAGTTTTTTATTATTTTATTCAATAAAAAAGAAGTTAAAAACTTCTTATATTTCTAATATACTATCTTTATTTACAGTGTTATTGTTTTTAGCTTCTTCTAAATAATCTTTAATTCTTTGTTCCCTAGTTTCTTCTAATTTGTTTACATCATCATTATGATAATTAATTCCTTGTAACATATTCATATAGCTTACAAATGAGCTTCCTGTTTTAGTATCATCTTCGTATACATAAATATTAAATCCACTATATTCATCTTTATTTTTATAGTTGTCTAATTTTTTATCTAGTATTTTCATAGCAACTACTTTGGCTTTATAGTTATCTATATCTTCATTTAATGTATTATTTTCTTTGTATTCAGTTAATATTAATTTTTGTAATTCTTTTAAATCTTGTAGATACTCTAATTGATAGAAAGTTCTTACTACTCCACTATATACAGTAGCGTTATTTTCTTTTGTAGTAGTATCGTTTATCAATGTAAAGAAATTCTCTTCAATACTTTTTTCAACTGTTTTAGATAATTTATCTTGCTCTTTTATATAGTTACTTAAATTATATTCTTTTACTTTTGCTTCTGTTGGTTTTAATCTCATATAACAGTCTGGACCAGTTAGCATATAGTCACTTTCTAATTCCTCTGTTCTAAATATTTTTGATAATTCGTTTTTTGTTGCTCCTTTTAGTGCTAGATTGTTTACTTTTTCTAGCGTTTTTTTCATGTTATTACTATTATTATTTATTATTACTAATACTATACCTACAATTAATAATACAATAGCAATTCCAATTATTATTATTTTCTTTTTATTTTTCATATATCCTCCTTATTTTTGATACTCTACTTTACCTGATTTTGTACAATTACCTGCTTTATCACAAGCTTCAAAGTAAGTAATTACTTTGTATCCTGAAATACAATTATCCACTGCTCCTCCAGATAGTTCATATTCTCCTACAGCTCCATCTGTACCATCTTGTTTAGTAGCATGTTGGAAATATCTTTTATCGCTTGGATTTAGTTCTGATGGATAATGAGAATACCTATTTCCTTTTTTACAAGTTGCTCCACATGAATCCTTTTTATGATCTGTGTAACAGTATTCAAATACTGTATTATTTCTATTTAATCCAGATAAATTCTCATACATTTTCCATCCAAATCTATCTACTGCTCCTCCATGAGTTCCAGATGTATCATAATAATTTATTTTTGACACGAATATTGGACCAGTCTTATCTAATTTTATGTGAACTGTTTGAGTTGAACTTTTATTTCCTGCACTATCTTTTATTCTGTAGTAGTATTTAGTATTTTCTTCAGTTGTATATGTTCTTGATAAGTTTGTAACATCTTCCCATGTTTTTTTATCTAGACTTCTTTGTACTTTACTTACACCACTTAAATTATCTGATGTTACTAGTTCTTCTAAAATATTTTTAGTAGACCATTCTCCTGATTGATATTCTCCTATTTTTTTATTGGCATTATCTACTTTTGATAGAGTTGCACTAATAGTAGGTTTTGTAGTATCTACTTTTACTATTAATTCTGATCCAAAGTCTGAGCAGTTACCTGCTTTATCACAAGATTTGTAACTAACATTTGATGTTCCTTCTTTTGTTACATCATATCTATTTGCTCTATTCTGTAAGTTTCCTACTGCTCCTGTTGTTTTATACAAGTAATAATCTATTCCAGATAGTGAATCTGTTGAATTTGTTGGATAAGTATACACATATTTATTTTTCCAATTTCCATTATAATTTGTTAATCCTGTAGTTGTTGTTGGTGTTGTATTATTATCACTCCATAATACTCCTGATGTTGTTGGTGTTGTTGGAGCTGTTCTATCTATTGGAATTACTACTGTTACCTTTGATGAATTTCCAGCTTTATCTGTAATTGTCATAGTTGCATATCGATATCCTTCTTGTGAAACAGTTTTTATTATCGTTCCACTAGATTGTTCTACTAGATCATATGAATAATTGGCTGTTGGATAATTTTTTACATTAGGATCATCTTCCTTTAGATTTGTATTATTCCATTGCCATTCAATTTGTCTTATTCCTGACTTATCATTATAATTTCCTTCTACTAATACTCCATATGGATATTTAGAATTATTTAACCAGCCATTTACGGTATTATTTGTTACTTTTAATGTAACATCTTTATTAGTTGCTGATGTTGATATTGAATTAATTGGTATAGTTGAGTCTTTATTATTATTTTGATTTCTCTTATATACTTT
>JAFWRK010000003.1 GCA_017519965.1 Bacilli bacterium | reverse complement strand
TGTCTTTTATAGCATTAGTTGCTTATAATAAAATAGATTTAAGTAATAAAGTAGCTTTATATACTAATAATTATATTTTAGTTATAGTTCAAACTAGTAATTTATTACTATTTATATGGTTTATATTTACTTTCTTTTATAGATTGTATTTATTCTATCAAGAAAGATTTGATTAATAAAAAGAACATCTTAATTGATGTTCTTTTTTATTTAAATATTTCTATAAACATTGTGTAATATTCTTCGAAACACAAGTTATTATCATGAATATAAGTTGCTATTTTTTCTCCTACATATCTATAATGCCATGACTCATATTCGTAACCTGTTAATTTTTCTTTATCTTTTGGAAATCTTAGTATAAATCCATATTTGTGTGCATTTTTTTGCATCCATTCAAATTCTTTTGTTTTTTCAAATTCTGTATATAATTCTTTGCCATTATATAGGTCTACTGCTAGTCCTGTTTGATGTTCAGAATAACCTGGTCTTCCTGAATATGTATCTGCTGCTTCTTTACCATCTCTTTTAGCATAATTATTATATAATTCTTCTTGATATTCATAACTTCTATATGAAGAAGTTGCTACTAATTTTAATCCTTCTTTTGCTGCTTGTTTTGCCATTGCTTCATATTGACTTTTAGCTTCACTTACCAGTTTCATTCCACTTCTAGCATAGTAAATACTAATCTTTTCTAGATCTTTTGGTTCATAATCTTTATCTAAATAATTATATTTATTAACTAGTATAGTATTCTTATTTAAATTAATTGCTTTTTTAGTATTTGTATAATAGTCATTATCAATTCCAATATTTACATGTAGTATTACATCTTCTATTTTTAAATCTTTATTCTTGTTTTTATAAGCTATATATCTATCTATGTAATTATTATTAAAATAACTAATTCTTTCATCTATATTATCTAATTCTTCTAGTCTTTTATCTCTTTTTATATTTTTTTCTTTTTTCTTTTTTTATAATTTTTCATCTTTATTTGTTACTGATTTTATTATAAAGCTTGTTCCTTTATATGTTATGGTGATTAATAAAATAATAATTATTATAAAGATAGTAAAATTTTTTTTCTTTATTTTTATTTTTTTTCTGGTCATATTATCACCTAATTATATAATATCAGAAAAAATACAAAATATGTATAATTAAGCTTTATTTGACATAAAAACTTATAGGAGGATTTATGTATAAAAAGATATTTATAATATTTATATTTATGTTTATTTTCTTACCTTTTAATGTTTTTGGAGAAGAATTAATACCTAATTCTACTAGTGGCATTTTAATGGAAGCTTCTACTGGTAAGATTATCTATGAAAAGGACAAAGATAAAGAGGTATCTATTGCTTCTATGACTAAGATGGTTGCTCAAATTATTATTTTAGAAGAGATAGATAAGGGAAATATTAAATGGAGTGATAAGGTTACAGTTAGTGAAAATGCTGCTTCTATGGGTGGTTCTCAAATATATTTATCGGCAGGAGAAGAAATAACTATTGATGATTTAATGAAGGGTATTAGTGTTGCTAGTGGTAATGATGCAACAGTTGCTATGGCTGAAGTAATTGCTGGTAGTGAAGAAAAGTTTGTAGAACTAATGAATAAAAAAGTAAAATCTTTAGGATTAAAACACACTAAGTTTAAGAATTGTACTGGTTTAGATGAAGAAGGGCATTACTCTACAGCTTATGATCAAGCTGTAATTGCTAGATATTTAATTAATAATCATCCAACTATTTTAGAATATTCATCTATTTATGAAGATTATTTAAGAGAGAATACCTTTTGGTTAGTTAATACTAATAAGTTAATTCGATTTTATGATGGTGCAGATGGATTAAAAACTGGACATACTGATAACGCAGGATATTGTTTAGCAGCTACAGCTAAAAGAAATGATTTGAGACTTATTGCAATTGTTTTAGGAGAGAAAGATAGTAAAGTTAGAAATAGTGAAACTATGAGTTTATTAGATTATGGATTTAATACTTTAAAAGTAAATGTACTTAAGAGTAAAGGTGAAGTGGTTAAAAAAGTGAAATTAGATAAAGCTAATAAAGAAATTGTTCAAATTGTCTTAAAAGATAATTTAGTTGTAATTACTGATTCTATTGATAGGAAAAAGTATAACTATAAAATTACTCTCAATGATTTAAAACTTCCTTTAAAAAAAGAAAAAATTATTGGTAAGATAGATGCTTTATATAAAGATAAAGTTGTATCTAGTAGTAATTTAACTGTGATTGAAGATATTAATAAGATTAGTTTTATATCTTTATATAAAAAATCTATTAATGATATTTTAACTGGTATATATTAAGTCTCTATGGAGACTTTTTAATTTTTATTATATAATCTTAATAGGTGATTATATGGATATATATACTTTATTAAATGAATTATCTATTAAATATGAAGAAGAGATACATAAAAAGGTTTTTACTGTAGAAGAAGCTAAAAATGAAAATATTTCTTTAAAAGGTATTGGTTGTAAAAACTTATTTTTAATTGATGAGTTAAACAGATATTATTTAGTTGTTATGGTTGATACTAAGAGATGTGATTTTTTAAAACTTAGTAAAGAATTAAATGTAAAGAAATTAAGTTTTGCTAGTGTGGATGCTTTAAATACAATTCTTGGACTAGATAAAGGTAGTGTTACTCCTTTAGGTATTATTAATGATACAGATAATTTAGTGCATCTTTTATTAGATAGTGATATAGTTGATAAAGATATATTAGTGCATCCTAATAGAAATGATAGAACTATTTGTATAAACTATTCTGATTTATTGAAGATTATTGGTTATTGTAATCATTTATATAGTGTGTTAGATATGTAATATTTTTATATTCTATAATTGATTTTTTATGGTTAAAATGGTAATCTTATTGTAGAGTAGGAGAATATGCTATGAAATGTATTAATTGTGGAAATGAAATACTTGAAAATGATATGTATTGTCCTAGTTGTGGAGTTAGTGCTATTAATCAAAAATTAAATAATATAAATAAAAATGATATTTCTATTCCAAAGATTGTTATGGGAGTCATTTTAATACTATTTTCAATAGTAAGTATTTATTATTTATTTACTGGTATTAATAGTGATATTACTCCTAAAGGAAGTTGGAAATGTGGTAATTATACTGAAAGTATATCTATAGATGATGATTCAGTTTATTATTTTGAAATGGATATTAGAAAAGATGGTACTTTTAGTCAATATAGTTTAAGTAATGCTAATAATCAGTTTAATATAAAAGGAACTTATAATTATGAGATTAGTTCTAAACAAGCTAATAATGTAGTTGGTTATTTTGACTTATATTTAAATATTTATTCTGTTACTCAAAATGGTAATACTTCTAAAGTAGATAGTACTAACCATTATGAGTTTGGTATTCTTAGTAATAAAAAGAATGCTTTAGTTATAAATATGGAAAATAGTTTTGTTTATATATGTAAAAGGATATAGGAGGGTATTTTATGAAGTGTAAAAAATGTGGCGCAGATCTAAGTGAAAATGATAAGATATGTCTTAACTGTGGTTTTGTAGTTGGCTCTTCTATTAATGATTTATATGATGATATTAATACTTCTGATGATGAAGATGATTATATAGATGATAGTGAAAATGATTCTTCTTATAATAAAGAGTTAGATGATTTATTAAATTCATATAAAAAGGATGATAAGAAAAAGAAAAAAGAGTTAGTGGAAGACGATATTGTTCCTGATTATAGTAGTTTTAGAAATATTAATGATACTAAGACTAATCATAATATGAATACTGATTATACTGATAATAGTATTAATAATTATAATAATAATTTTAATAATGCTTCTATATCTACTAGTAATAATGATAGTGGAATTGATAATCTATCTATTAATGAATTAGTTAGTTTTACAGAATCTAATAATAAGAATTCTACTAGTAATACTTCATATGATGAAGATGAAGATTATTATAAGGAAAAGAAAAAGATTAATATAAGTATAGTTCCTTTTAAGATTGTTTTCTTTATAGCTCTTATAGTATTAATTATAGTTTTATGTTTATTTGGATATAAGTATTATAAGAGTATTAAGAGTGAATCTGCTGATTATGAAATTAATAAAAATGATGGAGTTTCAGCAAGTAAGTATAGCTTAACTAATAATCCTAATTATATTAGTGGAAAGACATGGGTTTGTGGTTCATCTTTAGAGGATGGAAATTTAACTAATGATGCTAGTACTTATTTCCAATATGATTTTAATGAAGATAAATCATATGCAACTCAATATTACAATAAGCCTGATACTTATGAAAGTGGTACTTATAGTATTTCTTTAGAGGAGATTGGTGATAATACTTATACTTATAAGATGACAATGATTGCAAGATTAAATGACGGTTATAAAACTAGATATATATTTACTTTAGTTACTAATAAGGAAGGTACAAAGGGTACTTATAAAATGAATAGTAAGATATATAGTTGTGAGGAAATGAATTATCACAATAATAAATAAGGGGATAATATGATAAAGATTACTAATGTTAGTAAAACTTATAATAATAATATTAAAGCAATAGATGATTTGTCTTTAAATATTAAGTCAGGAGAAATAGTCGGATTTATCGGACTTAATGGAGCAGGTAAAACTACTTTAATTAAGATGATGACTGGTATTTTACGACCAGATGATGGTACTATTACAATTAATGGATTAGATATTGTTGAAGATGCTTTAGAAGCTAAACAAATAATTGGATATATTGCAGATAGTCCTGATATGTTTTTACGTTTAACTGGATATGAATATATTAATTTTATTGCTGATATTTATAAAGTCCCTACTTCTGTTAGAAAGAAAAGAATAAATGATTTAGCTGTTAAATTTAATTTGTTGGATCAACTTAATAAGCCTATGCAAGGATATTCACATGGTAATAGACAAAAAATGATGGTTGTTGCTTGTCTAGTTCATAATCCTAAAGTATGGATATTAGATGAACCTTTAATAGGATTAGATCCAAAAAGTGCACTTGTACTAAAGAATATGATGAAGGAACATGCTAAAAGTGGTAATACAGTATTCTTCTCAACACATGTATTAGAAGTTGCTGAAAAATTATGTGATAAAGTTGCAATAATTAATGAAGGTAAAGTAGTATTCTATGGTACTTTAGATGAATTAAAATCTAAATATAGTAAGAAAGATGATTTAGAAAAGCTATTTATGGAGGTTGTTTCTCATGAATAGCCTTTTGTCGTTAATAAAAGTTTTTCTTAAATCTCTGAGTATGAGTAGTATTACAGATAAGAAGAAAAAGATTATTTTTTCTAGCTTATTAGCTATTGTTTTACTATTTATATTTCTTCCATTTATATTTGGATGTGAGATATTTGTTTATTGGATGACTTCATCTTTAAAAGATTTAGGATATAGTACTATAGGATTTGAAATACTATGTAATATTATAGGTATATTTACTTTCTTTTTTAGTTTTAATGTTATACTTAATCAATTATATTTTAGTGAAGATTTAGAAAATTTATTTTCTTTACCTATAAAAGCAGAAGTCATTATGATTTCTAAGTTTATTACGTGTTTTATAGCTGAAAATATTATGGAGTTTTTATTACTTTTAGCTAGCTTAATTGGTTTTGTATTGGGATTACAACTAAATATTATTAATTTTATATTTGGAATAATTGGTATTATAACTTTACCTATAATACCTATGATTTATTGTTCTATAATTAGTTTATTTTTAATGTATTTTACTAAGTTTATTAAAAATAAAGAAACTATAAGAAAACTTAGTATTATATTTGTAATTGGTGTTTTACTTGTTTTTGCTCATTATATAGGTGTTATTCAACAATTTAATTTAATTGAATATGTTGAAAACTTTGCTAATGGAGATCATAGATTCTTAGAGTTTATGAGATATATTTTTCCACATATTAGTTTATTTATAGATAGTGTTAAAAATTGTTCTATCGTTAGTTTATTATTATATTTAGCATTTAACTTAGTATATATAATTATTTTTGTTATATTAGGTAAATTATTATATCTAGATAGTGTTATTGAATTAAGTAGTAAGGATACTAGTGTAAAGAATAGTGATGTTAATCTATCTAAAGTAAAAGAACATAATGTGTTCTACAGTTATTTATCAAAAGAAATTAAAGTATTATTTAGAAGTCCAGTATTTTTTATTAATTGTATTTTAATTAATTTTATATGGCCTATATTTGTTTATTTAATATATAAGATATGTTTTGATAATATGAGTATTAGTACTATGATAAGTATTAATAATTCTAATAACTTTTTAACTATATTGTTAATATTTGTAATTGGTGTATCTATACTTATACCTGCTTTAAATAGTATTTCTTCATCATCTTTTTCTAGAGATGGGGCATATTTCAACTTTATAAAGTATGTTCCAATACATTATTCTATCCAGTGGAATGTTAAAGTAGTTGTTAGTCTACTAATTAGTTTTATAGGTATTAATATATTTACTACTATATTTTTCTTAATTATAAAGCTAGACTTTATATACTTGCTTATATTTTATTTAGTTAGTTTATTATGTATTTTACTAATATCTATGTTAGGTACTTTAATTGATTCTATTCAACCTAAATTAATATGGGATGATGAAGCTAATGCTTTAAGAGAAAACTATAATACTTTTATGGTAATGGGATTTGCTTTATTATTATTTGCTATACTTTGTGGTGGATGTTATTATTTATTTGTTAATAATTATACTTATAATATGATCGTATCTGTTATCATATTTATATTAATTGTATTGTTATTATTTACTCTATATTTTACTAATAAATATGGAATACATAATATAATTGAGCAAGAAGAAGTTTAATGTTATAATGTTAATGTAAGGAGGGGTATAAATGTTTGATGAAGTTTTTGAAAAAAATGAAGATGATTTACTAAATAATATAGCTTGTGATAATGCTTGTTATTTCTCTGATGAAATTATTTCAAGAGGAGAAAAATATTATGATGAAGGTAGAGTTTCTAAAGTTACTAAACTAGGAAATGTGTTTGTTGCATCTGTTTCTGGAAGTGATGATTATACTGTTAGAGTTGTTGCGAATGATTCTGAAACTTTAATGAGTTGTGATTGTCCATATGAAGATAATTGTAAACATGAATATGCAACATTATTGGCTATAGAAAATAATGATTATGAAGAAAAAGAATTAAGACCTTATGTTCCAGCTAAAAGATTAAGTGAAGAGGATTTAATTAAGAAAATACCTGCTGAAGCTTTAAAAAAATATATTTTATCTGATAGAGGTTTAGCTAATACAGATTTTGATATGGATGATTTGGAAAAGACATTTATCGAATATGTTCCTAAACAAGAATATGATTATTATTATAATAATTTATATAATAGTTATTTATTAAAAGATGAATTCTTTGAATTGTATGATTCTTATTATGATGAAATAAGACTTTTTATAGATTCTACAGATTATTTACAGGCTTTTAATGTAATTAAAGCAATTATTGAGGTATCTCATGATTTAGATATTGATATAGTTCCTGATTTACCTGAACTTGGTATGTATTTAAGAATTGCTTATCGTAAAGCATCTAAGGAAATAAAGAAAGAAATAGAAAAATATGTTATGTCTTTAATATTCCATCAATACTATAATAATTGTTATTTAGAAGATATGATTGTTCATATGAATTAATGTAAATAAATATTGTATAATCTTGAAATAAAGAACTTAATATGTTATTTTAAAAAAGAAAAATCTAAAGTTTTCTTTTTTTGTGATATAATTAAATAGTGTAGAAAGAGGTTGTAGTATGGCAGAAGAAAATAAAGTAAAAAATACTAATAAAAACAGTAATAAGAAGAAAAATATTACTACTAAGAATAATACTAAGAAGAAGACTACAAAGAAAAATAATGTTAAGAAGAATAATGATGAACAATTAAAAAGAGTTGATTCTTATGTTGAAGAGATTGAACGTACAAATAACTTTAAAAAGATAGATATTGAAGAGATTGAAAAACAAGAAGAAATAGAAAGACAAACTAAGTTAAAAGAAGAAAGTAATGAAACTGTTGAGGAATCTATTGAAAAAGAGTTTAAAGAGTCTAAACAAGAAGATATAAAAGATCTTAATAAGACAAATGGTTATGATTTAAAATTTGATGATGATAGATTAACGGAATTAGATAGTTTAGATACAAGTTTTTTGGAAGGTAGAATCAATAGTAAAACTAAAGAAAAGAAAGCTAAAAAGATAAATGATTCTTTAAAGAAAGACAATGTAATTGTAAAAGTTGAAAGAACTATACCATTTCCACTAAAGGCTTCATTATTAGTTTTATGTATAATATGTGGAGTTATCTTAGTAGCTGTTGCTTCTGCTTATCAATTAAAATCTATTAAAGAAGATAAGAAAAAAGAAGAGCAAGTACAGAAGACTGATACTTCTAAAGAAATTAATAAAGATGAAAATGTGAAAAAAATAGTAGATGAAAATTATTTGTTTGTTGGAGATATATTAACTAAGGAATATGATTTAAAAGATTCTTATGAGAATTTTCCAGTAGTTAATAGTAGTAATGAAACATTAACTACTCATGAATTATATAATGATTTAAAAAAATATATTTATATTTATAATCCATCTAAAGTATTTATAGAAATAGGTACTTTTGATTTTACTAGAGATGATAGTACTGTAACTATTGTTAAATATATGAGTTCTATTATTAAAGAAATCAAGAAGAATAGACCTTTTGCAGAAATATATATTGAATCAATTTATCCTATTAATGATTCTGATGATGAAATAATTAAATCTGAGGAAGTAGATGGAAGAACTAATGCTGTTATAGAAAATGCAAATAATAGTATTAAAGAAATATGTGAAGAAAATGATGTAACTTATGTAGATTTATATAGTGATTTATATAGTGAAGAAGATGAAGGGTTGAAATTAGAATATACAACTGATGGATTCCATTTATCTGAAGAAGGGTATAAGGTAATTACTACTAAAATAAAAAGATATTTGAAATAGGTAGGGGTATTTATGAAAGATAAGGTTATTAATTATAGTAGAAGAAAATTAATTGCTTGTATTATTATTACTGTCCTTATCTTTTCTTATGCAATTTTAGTTATATATAATTTTACTACTGTATTAAAATATAATGATTATGTATTACCTAATTCTTATTTAGAAGAATACTCTATAGGAGATTATTCTTATGAATCTTTAGATGAATTTATAACTTTTATAAATGGTGTTGTTAATGATAAGAGATTAGTTTTTAATATTAATAATAAAGAAGTAAGTTATAAGTATTCTGATATTGGATTAAGTTTAGATAATAAAAAAATAATTGATAATATTAAAAGTAGTCAAAAGAAAATGAGTTATTCTAGTAAATTAAAAAGTATTAATGATAAGAAAAAGATCAGTTATAATTATATTTTCTCTTATAAAGATGAAGATGTTAGAAACTTTGTTAATAGATTAAAATCTGAGAATGATACTGTAAGAGTTGATGGGCATTTTGTAGATGATGGTGGTATTAGATATGAGAATGGTACTGATTCATTTTCTATTAATGTAGATAGTGCTTATGAATCTTTAATTAAACAATTAAATGTTGGACTTAATAGTGATACTAAAATTACTTTATTGGGTGAATTAGATAAAGCTGTTAATAATGAATCTTATGCTACTATTGATACTATGACTTCTTCTTTTGTAACTGATTTTATGCCTAATACTTATCTTAGAAATATTAATTTAAATACTGCTTTAGGATATATTAATGGTACTGTTGTTAATCCTGGAGAAATATTTAGTTATTGTGAAAAAGCTGGACCTTTTAATAAAGCTGGATATGTTTTCTATTATGAATTTGTTGGAAATGGTGTATGCCAGATTGCAACAACAACTTATAATGCTGCTTTATTAGGAGGATTAGAAATAGTTAAAAGATATCCCCATGCTAAGAAAAGTTTATATGTAGCAGGTGGTTTAGATGCAACTGTTGCTAGTTACTCTAGTGGTTGGTGTGCTGATATGCAATTTAAAAATACTTATGAATATCCAATTTATATTAAAGCTTATTCAGAAGGTGGAAGAGCTCATGTTGAATTTTGGTCTAACAGTAATGCTAAAGGTGGGTATGAATATGCAACTGAGTCTGTAAGAATAGGTCAAAGAGGATATAAATCATTTTTACATGTTTATAAAGATGGAGTAGAAGTAGAAAATAGATATATTGCTACTACATGGTATACTGAAGAATAAAATATGCATGCATATTTTATTTTTTATTTCATAGTATTTATTATGAAAGTGAGGAATCAATGGAAACATTAAAAGTAAGCAGTAAATCTAATCCAAATAGTGTAGCAGGAGCTTTAGCTAATGTTTTTAGAGAAAAAGGTAGTGTAGAAATACAAGCTGTAGGAGCAGGAGCTTTAAATCAGGCAATAAAAGCTATTGCAATTGCTAGAGGTTTTGTAGCTCCATCTGGTAAAAATTTAGTATGTATTCCAGCTTTTTCAGATATCTCTATTGATGGAGAAGAAAGAACTGCTATTAAGTTGATTATTAAAGCCGCATAGGCTTTTTTTATTTATTGTTTATTTTTATTTATATGATACAATATAAATAGTAGAGGTGATTATTATGGCACTAAATAAAGATCTAAATATAGATGAAGAGTTAAAAGCTTTAGATGAAAAACAAATGCAAGAAGAATTAAATAAGAAAAATAGTGTATTTGGTGTTGAAAAGATGATTCCTTGTCCTAAATGTGGAAAACCTATGAAAGAAAATGCTAGGTGTTGTATGCATTGTGGAGAATTAAACTACTTAAATGAAAAAAATGATTCTATGAAACCAATCTTTTCTTTAGGAAAAAAACTTAAAGTTAAAGAAGATAAAATTAAAGAAAAAGAAGAAGCTAAAAGAACTAAAGTGGATTCTAAAGGAAGAACTGCTAATGTTAGAAAATATCAATTTACTAAGAGAATTACAACTTTATTAGTTATTGTATTATTAGTTGTTGGTGCTATAAACTATAAGACTATTATTGATGTAGTTACTACTTTTAGAGCTAAAAGTTACATTAGACAAGTTGATAAAATGATTAAACAAGTAGATGAAGAAGTGACTATTAAGTGTAATAGTGATGAAATAATCAATTATAGTTTTGAATATTCAGATGATTATTTTAAAACATTTACTTCTTTATATACTTTTAACTATTTTACAGGTAATATTAAAATTACATTTGATGAGAATGGTAATAAAAATTATTATGTAAGTATTACTGATGGTGCTTATGGATTTAAAGATGTTTTATATAAAGAAGATCTTGATTATAAAATTGTTAAAAAATTAAAAAGTTCAATAGATGTTCCTAGTCATACTACAGCATGTATTAAAAATAGTTGATTTTTCTATTAAAATATAGTAATATATTACTCATAAGTCGATAATTAGAACTAATAATAAGTTATTTTATCATAGAGATTTCGTGGTTGGTGTAAACGATATAAAATACTTATTTGTCTACTCTATAGATGAGTTTAATAGACTCCGGTTTTACCGTTATATAAATTAAGTTAAATAAAGGATGGTACCGTGTATTATGCACTCCTTAGTACCATTCTTTTTTTGTTTTTTGAGGGGAGGTAGTTATATGTTTGATACTCATTATGACTTATTGACAATTGCATATAAAGCTTATCTTACTGGTGATTATAGTTATTTAGATAAAATATCTAAGTATTTTAATGATAATAATGTTACTTCAGTAATTGCTAATCTTTATTTTATGAGTAAAGATGAAATGAAAGATGAGATATGTCCTAATTATTATCAAGATGATGTATCTGTTCTTGATATGTTTATTAAAGCTAAAGAAGTATTAGATACTTATTTACCTGATACTAAAATGCTTTATAGTATTGAAGGAGCAGATTATATTAAAGATACTAATGAGTTAGAAAAACTATATGATGCTGGACTTGATTCATTAATTATTTGTTGGAATACCGAAAGTAAGTATGCATCGGGAAATAGAAGTGATAAAGGGTTAACTCAATTAGGAAGAGAATTAATAAATAAAGCAATTGATTTAGGAATGGGTATTGATTTATCTCATGCTAATAAAAATACATTTAATGATTTAGTTGATCTAATAGAGGAGAAACGATCGAGTGGTATTGATGTAGTTGCTTATGCATCTCATTCTAATGTTAGATCATTATGTGATAGAGATAGAAATTTAGATGATGAACAAATAGAAAGATTAAAAAGTATTGATGGAATGTTAGGATTATTTTCTAATAGAAGTTTTGTAATAGATAAATCTTTAGAAGATGATGATAAGTTAGTAAAAGAGTATTATCTTTCTCATATTGAGTATGCTTCCAAGATAATAGGATTTAATAATATAATGGTTGCAACTGATGATATGGACTTTTGTAAAGATGCTGATCCAGAGTATGGTACTAGAAAGATATATGATTATCCTAATATTAATAATGATCTTAGTAGAGATTTAATAAATAGATTCGGAATTGATATTACTGATAAAATAATTAGTGGTAATGCTAATAAAATATATAATAAATTAAAAAATAATAGAGAAAAGAAAAGAGGAAATATAAAATGATTGATATTAAATTAATAAGAGAAAATGAAGAATTAGTAAAAGAAAATATTAAAAAGAAATTTCAAGATGAAAAATTACCTTTAGTAGATGAAGTTAAAGAACTTGATGTTAAAGTACGTGATGTACAAGTTAAAGCTGATAATTTAAAAGCTGAAAAGAATAGAAAAAGTAGTGAAATTGGAAAATTAATGGCTCAAGGAAAAAAAGAAGAAGCAGAAGCTATTAAAACTGAAATTGCTAATATGGGTGATGAGATTAAGGCTTTAGAAGAAGAACAAGTTAAATTAAATGCACGTATTAAAGAAATAATGATGGTTATTCCACAAATAATGGATCCATCAGTTCCTATTGGAGAAGATGATACTAAGAATGTTGAAGTTCAAAGATTTGGAGAAGCTGTAGTACCTAAATATGAAGTTCCACATCATGCAGATATAATTGCTAGATTTAATGGATTAGATAAAGATAGTGCTGGTAGAACTAGTGGTGAAGGATTTTACTATTTAATTGGTGATATTGCTAGACTTCATGAAGCTATGCTTACTTATGCAAGAGACTATATGATTGATAATGGATTTACTTATGCAATTCCACCATTTATGATTCACAGTGATGTAGTAACTGGTGTTATGAGTTTCCCTGAAATGGAAGCTATGATGTATAAAATAGAAGGTGAAGATTTATACTTAATCGGAACTTCTGAACATAGTATGATTGGAAAATTTAAAGATCAAATTATTAAGAAAGAAGATTTACCAATTAATATGACAAGTTATTCTCCATGTTTTAGAAAAGAGGGTGGATCTCATGGTCTAGAAGAAAGAGGATTATATAGAGTTCACCAATTCGAAAAACAAGAAATGATAGTAATCTGTGAACCAGAAGATTCAATGGACTGGTATGAAAAAATGTGGAAGTTAACTGTTGATTTATTTAGAAGTTGGGATGTTCCAGTTAGACAACTTGAATGTTGTAGTGGAGATTTAGCTGACTTAAAAGTTAAATCATGTGATGTTGAAGCATGGAGTCCAAGACAACAAAAATTCTTTGAAGTTGGAAGTTGTTCTACTTTAGGAGATGCTCAAGCTAGACGTTTAGGAATTAGAACTAAAGGAGAAAATGGAACATATTACTTACATACATTAAATAATACTGTTGTTGCTACTCCTAGAGGATTAATCGCAGTGTTAGAAAATAACTATCAAGAAGATGGTAGTGTTAAAATACCTAAAGTATTACAACCATATATGGGTGGTAAAACAGTTATTGAACCAATAAAATAAGAAGAGATTATCTCTTCTTTTTTATTTAGTATAGTGATATAATTGTTTTATTGTAGGTGATTATTATGATTAAGATTGATTATATTTCTACAACTGATATTAATAAACTAGCTAAGATTCATAGTAATAAAAAATACTTTAATTGGATTATGAAAATAGTTGGAGATGAATATAGATTTTATCCTCCAGTAGTTATAGATACTGAGGAAGAAATAGATGATTTTGAATTTTCTAATGAAGAGGATGATTCTTTAGATTTTGATAATTTATTAGATAAAAAAGAAGATATTATTAAACCTATGATTGGTGAATTATGGGATAGTACTGCAAAGTTTTTTACTGAAGATAGATTTACTTTTAGTGATATTTTAGAATCTAAATTAGATAAGAAAATGAAGATGATAAAGAAGTGTAGTAATAGACCTGCAAAAATAGAACAATATACTGTTGAAAAGTTTATTGGTTCTAAAAAAATTAATAAACAAAAATATTATGATTCTTTTGTTAGTACAGAGTCTTATAAATTATATAAAATTAAAAAGAATAGTAATTGTTTAGCTACCATTAATAAATATAATGATTTAGATAATAGAAATAATATTTCACATAATAAAGTATTTAATGTTAATTTTAAGAAGTTTATTAAAAGAGATGATATTGAAATATTATCTTTAGATGAGAGCTATATTTAAAATGAGATTTTTCTCATTTTTTTTATTATTATATATTTTAAAATATAGATATTTTTAGTATAATTATATTATATGTGATAATAGATACTAAAAGGATGTGAGGGTATGAAAAAACGTTATTTAGAAATAGCAATATTCTTATTAGTTATTTTCAGTTTTACTATGTTTTTTCTTACTCGTTTTAATGAATCAACATTAATTACTAGAGATGGTTATTTTGTATCTGGAAAAGAAATTGATAGTGTTTTATTAAATCAAAATAAAGTTGCTAAAACTAGTAATGTTTTATTGGAAGAATTAAATTCTACTGATAAGTTTATTATAAATATGAATAAAACTTATGTAGGAGAAGATAAAAAGAAAGAAGTTAATACGGTTTATCCACTTTATATTAATAATGGTTTAGGTATTGTTAATTTAGATTCTAAATCTACTTTAATTAATAATAAATTTGATTATTTTGATACATATGAAAATTTTACTTTAACAGGTGGAAAACTATATAACTTTGGTGATTATGAACAAGCTGATTATGAAGATTATATATTCTTACGTTTGTCTAATGGTACTTATGTTAATCTAACTAAAGTAGATACTGAAATTAGTAGTGGTAAATATGAAATACCGATTAATAGTATAGTTAATTTTCAAGAAGATTTCTTCAACTATTATTTTTATGATAAGGACGGAAAACTTGTTTATAAGATTGTAGATGGAATTAGTTTAGATAATATAATTACAATTAATGATAAAAAATATACTTATGAAGATTTCTTATCTTATATTGGTAAATATGAAAGAGAAGAAGAGGAACCTGTAGAAGAAGAAAAACCTACAGAGGAAGTAAAAGAAGAAGAATATATTATCGAGAAAGATGATAAAAATAATAATGCTTCTGAGGTTCCAGCAAAATATGTTGCACCTAAAGTTAGTTCTACTGATTTTACTGCTAATGTTTATTCTGCTAAAGCTAGACTTTCTATTTCAGATCCTTCTCATGTTATAGTCGGTGGAGTTAATTTTCAATTCTTTGTAAATGATAAGGTTTTCTTAAGAAAAACATTTATAAGTGGTGGAAATATCGAAGTAATAGGATTAGTTCCTAATACTAAATTTAAGATAGTAGGTAATTATAAATACTATAATGAAAATAGTAAGAAAATGGAGATTACTTTCTTTGAACAGGAAGTTACTACTTTAGGAGTAGATAATCTAGAACCTATAGAACTACAATTTAGTAATGGTGAAGTTTATCCAAATAAAATAGAACTTAAGGATTTACAAATAACATCATCACTTGCTAGTGAAACTATTAAAGGTATTAATAAAGCAATAATAATTGTAGGTAAAGAACAATTTAGTATACCTACATCTTTGCTTAATGAAATGATTAATGGTAAGAGTGTTACTTATACATCTCCTGCTAAGTTAACATCAAATTCTAATTTAGATTTTACTATTAAGTTCTTAGATGCTTATAGTAATGAGATTAAGATAGCTCATAATACTGGTAAAGTTAGAACTAGTAAGAATACTCCTACTGCTGCTGTTAAAATTACTAGTAGTGCAGTAAATGAAGTTACTTTTAATGTTAATTTAAAAAATCAAGATGAAGTTAATGTTAATAACTTTAGATATGTTGTAACAGATGCTTATGGAAATATCTTTAAAGAAGAATCATTAAATTCTAAATTAGATAACAATAATGTATCTTTAAAGAATTTAAATCCTAATACTATTTACAATATCAAAGTATATGGAAATTATGATATTGAAAATGGGCAAGGTACTATGATGAATCAAGTAATGGGTGAAGGTAAGTTTACTACTGCTCCTTTATCTAGTTTAGGTTTCTTTAGAATAGTTGCTAGTCCTGTAGATTTAACAGATAATTCTACTACAATATCATCAAAGATGGATACTTTAAATATATCTTCTATATTGTTAGATTTACTTAATACATTAACTGTTACAATTACTGATGAAGCTGATAATATTGTTTATACTAAAACTTATTCTGGTAGTGAAATTGAAAGAATAAAAGCTGGAGAAGATTTTGATATTAGTATTAATAATTTAAGTTCTGTTACTACTTATACAGTTAATTATACTTCTACTGTAAAACAAGGTACTGTTCAAGAATCTGTAAATGTTTTATGTTCTCTTAAGAATTTTAAAACTTATAAAAGAAGTGCAGAAATTCAAATAGCTAATGAGTTTGTTACTTCTTCAATGATAGATTTTGATGTTAGGGCAGTTGACTTAGATGGTGCGGTAGAAAGTGGACGTGTATTATTAGAAATACGTGATTCTAGAAGTAATTTAGTTGCTAAAGAATATTTAGATTTAAATGCTGATTATGTACAACTTAGTTATACAAAATTAAATCCTAATGAAACTTATACATTTAATTATTTTGCAGAGGAATATAATATTGGTTATTCTAATGCTACTTATGCTGGAGATTATTCTTTACTTACTAAATCGATTGTTACTGAAGATGGTATTAGTGGAAATATTGAATTAATTGATTTATTAAGAGATATTACTGGTACTAATTTATTTAACTTAGAAGATTATAATCGTATTAGAAAAGAAGGTAATACTGGTTATAAGGAATATGATATTAAGAATAATACTGTTATGTTTGGTGCTAAGAATGGTTATGTTACTTATTCTTACTTTTTACCTGAGGCATATCAAAAGATTGTTACAATAAGTTTTAAAGCTAGATATAATAGGGCAACTCCTAATAAAGCTCCTGTTTATATTAGTTTAGGATATGGTAATAGTACTAATTATTTAGTAGAAGAAATTGAAGATGATTACAAAGACTATAGTTTTACTTTTTATTCTTCATCTAATTATATTGGATTTAATATTAATGAAACTGCTAATATGAATAAAAAGACTATGGTTGATTTTAAAGATATTCAAATTATTTATAGTGGTGAAGAAGAATATTTAAAAGCTGATAATTCTTTATCTAGTCATCCGTCTGGATATGTATTCCAAAATACTCAAATGATTGATGGTAATAGTGAAATGCCTGATTGGAATAATAAAGGTGCTACTATGGTTGGGAATGCATCTAATGGTCATGCTAGAATTACTAGATTAAGTGATGGAAGAGTATTTGATTTTAACTATACAGGATCTGTACAAACATTTAATGTTCCAACTTCTGATATTTATAAATTTGAGTGTTGGGGAGCATCTGGTGGAGATAATTCTAATCCTGTTGGATCAAGAAGAAATATTGCTTCTCGTGCTGGTAGAGGTGCTTATACTTCAGGAGAGTTAACTTTAGATTCTAGTGCTACTTTCTATGTTTATGTGGGTGGAGCTGGAATTTATGGTTCTAATACTAGAGCTGGAGGATGGAATGGTGGAGGAACTAATGGTCGTTCTTCTGGTGCATCTGGTTCTGGTGGTGGAGCAACAGATATTCGTACTACAAATGGTGCTTGGGATAATTTAGATTCTTTAAAATCACGTATCATGGTTGCCGGTGCTGGTGGAGGTTCTGACAATGGTGGAGGAACTCTAAATGGTAGTGATGATGGTCGTGGAGGATCAGGTGGAACGTTATTTGGAGAAAATCCATATATAAATGGTGTTATTCAAACTAATATGTTCTCATCACAAATAAGTGGTTATGCTTTCGGTGTTGGAGCATCTCCTACAACTGTTACTGATACAGGTGGAGGAGGTGGAGGATATTACGGAGGACTTCCTTCTAATCATGGTAATGGTGGTGGAGGTGGAGGTTCATCTTACATCTCTGGTCATCATGGATGTATCTCTTATAATAATGCCTCAGTATTTACTACTTATAATTCTTATACTGAAAATGATCAATATCAAGGTACATTCGAAATAAATATGAATGATATAAGAGATGAAATATCTACAAAGGATTATTATATTCGTATTTATCGTAAAGGAGAATATGTTACTGAACATAGATATGATATGCATGAAAATGTAGTAGAGGGTGTTCATAAGACATATGGATTTGATAAGAATGTTACATATCAAGTTGCTTTATCTGTTAAGATGAGAGATAGATATTATGATATAGATTCAGTTGAATTTACTACTGAAACTGAAATTAGAGCAATTAGAACTACTACTGAGTTCTTTGCAATGCATCCGGATGGTAAATATATTGTATTAAATGATTTAGATTTTACTAAAAATAATACATACTATTCTTCATGGTTTTATGGAGAAATTGACTTCCAAGGAAATAAATTAATTAAAAATGCTTTAAGTGCTAATGCTAGATTATTTGAACAATTTAGATCGAGTGCTGTTCTTAAAAATGTAGTTTATGAAGTTCATTTAGATAATACATCTAGTAGAGAATGGTTCTATGGTTTAATAACTTATAATTATGGAACTTTAGACAATATATATATGACTTTACATGATTCAACTGATGTTCCAAACTATGTATTTGCATTATTCTGTTATGCAAACTATGGAAGAATTACTAATTTCGTTATTCATTCTGAAGCTTCTATGTCTGCACTTGCAGCATCTGGTATGGCTGTTTGGTCTAATCAAGGTGTTTTAAGAAATGGATATGTTTATGGAGAAAACATTCATGCATACCATCAAAATATTGATAGACGTAGTCGTAAGGATGTTGGTGGTCTTGTAGGTGAAGCTACTAATAATTCTCGTATTGAAAATGTATTCTCTTTGATATCTGTTGAGAAAAACAATGGATATGGTACTGGAGAAAAAGAAACAGTTGTAGGTAATATAGTTGGATATCATTCTGCTGGTTACTTTGGAAATGCTTATTCAGTTGAAGACTCTGATAGCATTAATACTAACTTAATTACGCAAGACCCTAATATTGGTAAAGTAGGTGGAATAAGAAAAGATAATTTATACTATGTTTCTGATAGAACTTATGGTGGTACTTATTCAAATAAAGTTTCTAAATTAGCTTTATATGATACTACTTTCCAAAACCAGGTTTTAAATACTTATGGTGGATTCGATGTTGATCATTATGTTTCTTTAGGATATTATCCACAGGTAATATTAAATGATTGTATGCCTAAACAAGACTGGATTGAATTACCAAAAATTACAGATGGTGATTTAGTCGATGTTACTTCTGTCGAAGAAATAGAAAATAATGGTGATAATGCTGTTGTAAAACTTCATATTAATAATCCATCTAATGAAACTATTAATAAAGTAACTATTACTGATATAAATACTGTTGAAATTATTTCTCAAGTTAATTCTTTCGGAAAGACTGAGTTAACTGTAAGATTAAGTAATCCAAAAAGTTATAAATCTAGATATTATGTTGATACTTTATATATTAAGCCTGCTTATGGAGCTGAATATTTAAAAACTTATGAAAAGAATGAACGTGCTATAGATATTGATTTATATTATCCAATTGCTAATTTAAATGATTGGAAGATAATGGTATCTAATCCTTCTCAAAACTATTGTTTAACTGAAGATATAGACTTTAAGAATGCTTCTATTAGTAATTATGTTGTAAATGGAACATTTAATGCTAAGTTTGATGGTAGAGGACATACAATTAGAAATATTACTATTAATAGTAATAATGCTATGTTTAATACTGTTACTGGTACTATTAAAAATTTATTTGTAGTTAATTATAAGAAAACTAATAATACTTCTTATGGTGGATTTGTTTATTCTGCAACTTCTAATGCTACTTTTGATAATGTACATATTACTAATTCACAAGTATTTGGTAAAGATAGAATTGGTGGATTAGTTGGTAGTGCAGATTCAATTACTATTAGAAATTCTTCTGTTACAGGATTTGTTCCATCTGTTCCAGCTGAACAAGAAAACTCTTATATTGGAGGTTTAGTTGGTTATGCAAATCTAACTTTTATAGAGAATTCATATGCTCAAGATGTTGATATTAATATTACTGATGCTATTTCTACATTAGGTGTTGGTGGTATAGCTGGTCGTATGAATCAAGGTACATTAAACAATGCTTATGCAACTGGTACTATTAGAGTTAATACTATTAACGTAGGTGGATTAGTAGGATGGAATAATGCATATATATCTAATGTATGGAGTTATGTAGACTTAATAACTGAATTAGATTATGTAGGTGGTATAGCTGGTAAAACTGATAACTCATCTATTAATAACTCTATGGTATATGGAGCTGTTTATTCTACATATGTATCTAATGAGGGTAATAATATTCATAGAACATCTGGTAATAATATAGCTGTTATTCAATCTAATTATGCTTGGGATAAACAAAAATACTATGGATTTGTTACTGGAGAATCTTCTTCAGAAGTATTACTTACTACAGA
>JAFWRK010000012.1 GCA_017519965.1 Bacilli bacterium | reverse complement strand
TACTTGTTTTACCATTTGGCTTTAATATTATTTATTTTATGTCTAATGGTATAGTTCATGAATTAATGTTTTATCCTATTTTTACTTCATTTATATTTATTTTATATATTCTACAAAATAATAAAAACGAAAAGATTAAATATGTTATTTATTTCTTATTATTAGTAAGTATTAGTTCTAATATTATTCATGCTAATCAAGTATATGAGAAAAAGATGATGGAATTTGAATCTACTAAATTAGTAATGAATAGAATTATTAATAGAATAGAAGAAATACCTGAATATGAACCTGGAAAAACACCAATATTCTTTGTAGGAGAATTAAATAAAGGACCTATTAAGGTTAAGAAAGATAAATTTGATTATAAGCAAGTTGGATCATTTACTTATTATGCTACAACATACCCACAAACTTATTATCGTTTTATTTATTATTATTTAGGTTATCCAATTAATCTATATGATAATGATGATGCTTTAGAAAAAACTGCTGAATATAGGAAGAATCCTATAGTTAAGGAAATGGGTGTATTCCCAGCTAGTGATTCAATAAAAATGATAGATGGTACAATTATTGTTAAATTATCTTAAAAAGTATTTTAGTATTTATTTTATAATAAGTGTGTTATAAAATATTAGAGTATATGAATATAGGAAGTGGTATTTAAATGAAAAAATTATTTATAAGTATATTATTAATTGGAATGGTATTATCATTAGCAGCATGTGGTAAAAAGAAAGATAATAATAAGAAAGATGATAATACAGAAAGTAAAGAAGTGATAAATATTCAAGAAAATAGTAATTCAGTTGTGGTTTATTTTTCAGCTACTGGTACTACGGAAAAAAAAGCAGAAAAAATAGCTAATCAATCTGGTAGTGATATTATTGAAATTATACCTAAAGAAGAATATACAAGTGCAGATTTAAACTATAATAATGATTGTCGTGCTAATAAAGAACAAAATGATGAAAAAGCAAGACCAGAAATTAAAAATAATATGGATTTAAGTAAGTATGACACTATTTATTTAGGTTATCCGATATGGTGGGGTACTAATCCTAAGATTATTTTAACTTTCTTAGATTCATATGATTTAACTGGTAAAACAATTATTCCATTTTGTACATCAGGATCTTCAGGAATAGAAAAAAGTATTAGTGATTTAAGAAGTTATAATTCTAAATTAAATATTAAAGATGGTAAAAGATTTGCTGCTAATGCTAGTGATGAGGATATTAATAATTTTGTTTTAGAAAATATTAGTGAGGTGAAAAGTTCAGTGATAGCTTTAATTGATGGTAAAGAATATAAAATTAATTTAGAAGATAATAATACTGCTAAGTTCTTTGCTAATATGTTACCTAAAGAATTTAAAATGGATGAATTAAATGGTAATGAAAAATATATTTATTTAGATACTAAATTACCAAGTAATTCAGTTAATCCTAAAAGAATTAATGCTGGTGATGTAATGCTTTATGGAGATAATTGTTTAGTTATATTCTATAAATCATTTGATACACAATATAGCTATACTAAAATAGGTCATATTGATAATTTACCTGATTTAGGTAAAGATAGTGTAACTGTTAAATTCTATATGGGAAAGGAGTAATTATATGTTTTTTCCTCCTATACCTTTAATTAGAAAAAATCATATTATTAATAAATTAACTAAATGTAAAGCTTTTTCTGAAGATACTGCTGTTACTTTTTTAGAAGCTGGTATTATAAATCCTAATGGATTTAAGAAAGTTAATGATAAATTAATTAGTGATAATATTTTAGTTAGAACTAAGGATAATAAATATTATTTAAAAATGAATTAATATCATGAAGGGAAATAATTATGAAAAATTCAAGAGAAAAAGTTGTTATTAGAACAAGTATAATAAGTATTATTTCTAATATTATTTTAGCTGGTTTTAAAGCCTTTGTAGGCTTGTTAGCTAATTCAATAGCAATTATATCAGATGCTGTAAATAATTTAAGTGACGCCTTATCTAGTATCATTACAATAGTAGGTACTAAGTTAGCTGGAAAAGCTCCAGATAAAAAGCATCCATATGGTTATGGAAGAATAGAGTATATGACTTCTTTTATTGTTTCTGCTATTGTTTTATATGCTGGTATTACTGCTTTAGTAGAATCTGTTAAAAAGATAATTAATCCTGAAGAGGTAGAATATAGTGTTATAACATTAATAATTTTAATAGCTGGTATTTTAGTTAAATTTTTCTTAGGAATGTATGTTAAGAAAACTGGTAAAGAAGTTAATTCTGATTCTTTAGTTGCAAGTGGATCTGATGCTTTTAATGATGCATTACTTTCTATTTCAGTATTAGCTTCAGCTATAATCTATATGATATTTGAAATAAGTTTAGAAGCATATGTTGGTGTTTTATTATCAATATTTATTATTAAAGCTGGTTTTGAATTAATTAGAGAATCAGTAGATAATATACTTGGTGTAAGAGTAGAAAGTAGTTTAGCTAAGAAGATAAAAAGAGAAATAGCTAAAGAAGAAAATGTTCAAGGAGCGTATGACTTAGTTTTAAATGATTATGGACCAGATAAATATATTGGTTCTGTTCATATAGAAGTTGCTGATACTTTATCTGTATCGGATATTGATAAAATATCTAGAAGAATATCTAAAACTATTTTAGAAAAGTTTGGTGTTATCTTACATACTATTGGAGTTTATTCAGTAAATACAAAAGATAAAAAGATTTTAGAAGCTAAAAAAGAAATTACAAAAATAGTATTTGCTCATAAAGGAATACTACAAATGCATGGTTTTTATTTTGATGAGGAAGATAAGTTTATTAGTTTTGATATTATTATTGATTTTAAAGTAAAAGATCGTGAAGAGTTATATAGACAAATATATGATGAAATACAAGATAAATATAAAGGATTTAGTATAGATATCACATTAGATATAGATGTTAGTGATTAATTATATAAACGGACGTAAGTTCGTTTTTATATGTTATAATTATTTAAGGTGATGATAAAGTGATTTTAAATATAAGTGGTAGAACTGATATTGTTGCTTTTTATTCTCAATGGTTAATGAATAGATTAGATAAGGGATTCATTGATGTAAGAAATCCTTTTAATCCTAAATTAGTTAGTAGAATAATGTTGGATGATGTTGATTTATTATTTTTTTGTACTAAAAATCCTATTCCGATATTAGAGAAAATAGAGAAAATCGAGAAACCTGTTTATTTTCATATAACATTAACTGGTTACAATAAAGATATAGAACCTAATGTACCTGATAAGAAAGAAATCATTGAAGCAATAAAAGTATTATCAAGTAAAATAGGTAAAGATAATATTGCGATAAGATATGATCCAGTATTTATTAATGATGAATATACTTTAGATTATCATGTTAAAGCATTTGATAAATTATGTGAACTATTAGATGGGTATATTAATAAAATATTAATTTCTTTTATTGATGACTATAAGAATGTTCGTAATAATTATAATATTCTTAAATATCGTAAATTTAGTGAAAATGATTATAAAGTAATAGGTACTTCTTTTAGTAATAGTGCTAAAAAGCATAATATGGTTGTTCATACTTGTGCTGAAGAACATAATTTAACTGAATATGGTTTTATTAAAGATGAATGTATGTCAAAAGAATTAGCTTTAAAGTTAACTGGTAAAACATATAAAAAATGGAAAGCAAGAAAAAATGTTCCTTGTCAATGTGTAGAAATGGTCGATATTGGTGTATATAATACTTGCAGCCATTTTTGTAAGTATTGTTATGCTAATTATGATGAGAAAAAAGTTATGGAAAATAGATTAAAACACAATCCTAATTCTTCATTACTTGTTGGTGAACTTAGTGATGATGATATAATTAAAATTAGAAAATAAATATATGTTATAATTTAGTAGGTGATAAATATGAAAAAGATTATTGTTGTTAGTGGTGCTTCTTCTGGGATGGGAAAAGAGTTTTTATTACAAATATTAAAGAAAGAACCTGATATTGATGAAATATGGGCTATTGCTAGAAGAGAAGATAGGTTAAAAGAATTAAAAAAAGATGTTAATGATAAGATTATTCCTATTAAGTTAGATTTAACTAAAGAAGAAGATTTATTAAAATATAAAGAAAGATTAGAAAAAGAAAAACCTAATATTATTATTTTAGGTAATTGTGCTGGATTTGGCGTATTTGATCATTCAGAAAATGTAGATACTAATATCAAGTTAAATATGATTGATTTAAATGTTAAAGCACCTGTAGCGATGATTGACTATTCATTACCTTATATGGAAAGTAATGCCAAAATAATGAATATTGTATCTTGTGCTGGTTTTCAACCAATTCCATATATAAATGATTATGCTTCAACTAAAGCTTTCTTACTTTCTTATTCAAGAGCTTTAAATCAGGAATTAAAATATAAAAATATTCATGTTTTAGCTGTTACTCCTTATTGGACAAAGACAGAATTCTTTGATAGAGCTATTGATGAAGACAAAAAGAAAGTAGTAATTAATTATAATGCTATGTATGAAGCTAAAGATGTAATGGAAAAAGCTATTAAAGATTTATATAACCCAAAGAAAGATATATCTTGTTATGGATTTATGAATAATTTCCAAAAAATTCTTACTAAGATATTACCTCATAAATTAGTAATGAAAGTTTGGATAAATCAACAAAAGTTAGATGGTACTACAGATATAAGAAAATAGACTAGATACTAGTCTTTTTTTATTTTGAAAAATAGACGTATTTTTGCTTTTTTAAAGGATTTATGGTACTATTCAGCCATGATTAGTTATGGGGGTGGCTAATATGAAATACCATGAAAAAATTTATTATAAACTTAGTAGAGCTTTTAAAAACTCTGTAGCAAAAGATTTATTAGAATATCAATTTGATCAAGAACCTAATTCAACTTTTAGATTTATTGAATTTAAAGAAGCTGATTATGATTCTTTTAATCAAGGAGATAAGATCAAGTATGAAGTTGATGAAAATACAGGTAATATTACAGTTCTATTAGAAACTATCCACGAATTTAAGAAAAAATATGTAATGTTACAATTACGTAGATGTGGTAATGAAGTTAATATTATTGTTAGAACTCCAAGAGAAGATACTTCAGTAGTTCATATTAGACACAACACTAATAATACAGTTACTTCTTTATCTAAAAGAGTTAAATTTTATGGTAGAGATGATGAACAAGTACTAGAATCAAGATATGCATTATTTTCTGATGAAGGTGATTTATTAGATTATAATGAACAAAAATATGATGAGTTTAGTCAAAGAATTGCAGCTGTTATACAAACTAT
Organism: Bacilli bacterium; assembly: GCA_017519965.1. The sequence goes on along the minus strand of JAFWRK010000012.1, from coordinate 2,457 downwards.
ATAAGACTAGTTATTCTAGTCTTTTTTTATATTATTTTTTTAATATATATGATATTATTTAATTAAGTTAGGAGAAGGAATATGAAGAAGAAAAATAATATTGGTTTAATAATTATATTAATTATTATTTTATTATTATTGTTATTTGGTATATGGTTCTTTTTATTAAAAGATAAAGATAATTCTAAACCAACAGATAATAATAAAACAGAAGAAAAAGTTAAGAAGGATGAAGTTCCTACTAAAGAAAATATCGAATACGATTATCGTGAAGGATTTTTGCAACAAATTATTAATGAAGATGGAACTCCTAAAGTTAAAGATTATAATATTAAAGGAGTTATCTTAATAGGTAATCAACACGAATATATTGATTCGGATGATACAACTACTGTATTAAAATATTTTGAAAGTAAAGGATATAATAAAGAAGGTATTAATTCTTCATTCTACTTAAACGAAAGAATAGAAATTTATGTAGATACTGATTATGTTGGTCCTACTGGTAATTTAAGTATCTTTATTACACCTCATCATAAAATATCTGAATATGATGAAATGTCATTTAAAGAAATACTTAAGTTAGCTAATGAAAAAGGAACTGTAGTTGAATATCAATATCGTGATGAAGAAAATCCAACATTTGTCGATAATCCATATATTTCTGAAGATTTAGATGTTGGTACATATGATATTTTATTCTTATATAAAGAAGATATTGCATATTTCATGACTATAGATGTAGTTAAACAACCATAAGAAAAGACTAGATATACTAGTCTTTTTTAATTGTTATATATATTGAATTCATTATTAGTATAATCAAATACTAAGTTATTACTTCCTACAAAAAAGCTATTTGAATTATAATATGAAGTATTAAAGTATTTGTACTTACATGAAGATGAGTTAGGATATGGTCCATTACTAGAGTAGTAGTATTGGATTTTTTCTTTCCAATTAGGAATTACAATAGTATATGGATTTATCTTATCTCTTAAACTCGTGCTCATATCACATGATGAATATCCGTGATGAGATAATTCTAATAGATCAACATTTAATTTACTGCTACTTATTTTATTTACGACATTATTCATTATGCTACATTTTGAGGAGCTACAAGAACCATATATTTTGGTATAACATGTTTTATTAACTGGCTCTAAATCTCCGCCAATTAAGGCTTTTCTGTTGCCCATTTTAATATAAGTAACTATTGAGTTAGAGTTTTCATCAAATGCTGATGAGCTTGTTCCATAACATTCACTATGGTATGAAAGGTTTGTTGTATTGTACATTGTTAAATTCATATTACCTAAAGTAAGTTGTTTACCTTCAGCATTAGCATTTATTTTATATAGTATACTAGTCATTTTTAATTTCCCAACATTAGTTCTTTTAGTTCCATATAAACTATCTACTGCTTTTAAAGCGCTTCGATAGGTATCTGGATTACTAATACAACTACTATTACAAGAGAATGATGATCCAAAATATTTACTTAATAATCCAGCATATAATGTTCGTACAGTTTCGTCTCCAGTTCCATCACCATCGTGAGAATAGTATGGTTTTATATAAACTATATCTGTTTGAATAGCATCTAGTATTTCGCTTAATCCACCCATATGATCATAATGGTCATGAGTTATAATTATAAAATCTAATTTTTTAGCACCAATTTTTTTAAGGTAATTAATTACTAAAGTGGCATGTCCTGGATTTAAAGAATTACTATTTTTTAATCCAGCATCTATTAATGCAAAATGGCCATTTGATTCTAATACTATTGTATTGGCAGGAGATGCTCCTTTAGAGCCATTTGTTGGAGTAGTAAAATTAGAACCATTGCTTATATAATGAATTTTATTTACGTTTTGAACCTTTATTGTACAAGTAGCAACCTTACCATTAGATGATTTAGCAGTAATGGTTGCAGTACCAACTGCTTTAGCTGTTACTTTACCATTGGATACTGTTGCAATATTATTATTACTTGATGTCCAAGTTATTGATTGGTTTGTTGCATTACTAGGTGATATAGAAGCATTAAGAGTTATGCTTTGACTTGGATATAAGTTATATGATGTATAATTTAAAGTTACTTTTGTAACAGCTATATTGGTATTACTGTTGTTATTATTATTTGTATTGTTATTTTGGTTACTTGTGTTATTGTTTTCGTTATTATTGTTGGTATTATTACTTTCTGTATTTGTGTTACTATTGATATTACTATTCTCATTATTATTTTGATTTATTGTAGAATTGTTGTTTTCGTTATTTGTTGTGTTTTCAGTATTTGTTTCTGGATTATTATTATTGTTGTTATTATTGTTAACATTTTGTTCTTTTATCTCATGATTACCTTCGTTGGATTCATTATTGCTTTGCTCATTATTATTTTGACTAATTTCACTAGATGAGGATGTATTATCTTGAATATTAGTTTTA
>JAFWRK010000087.1 GCA_017519965.1 Bacilli bacterium | reverse complement strand
TCTGTTGCCTCTAATATAATTAAGAATAATAGAGTTGGGTTACATATTGGCAATTTATATTATAATAAATATTCTTATAATTATATTGAGAATGATATTATTGTTATTAATACTGAGAAGATTAATAATAGATTAATACTAGAATTAATCAAATCTATTATTATATTTTTATTAGTTGAAATACTTATTTATATTGTTTCCAAGATATTAACTGATAATATTACTAAACCTGCAGAAGAATCTTTTGAAAAGCAAAAAGATTTTATTGCGGATGCATCTCATGAATTAAAGACACCTCTTGCGGTTATTATGGCTTCTGCAGATGAGTTGAAGACTGATAAGAAAAATAAGAAATATATAGATAATATTAAATATGAAACAGAAAGAATGAATACTTTAATTAAAAGTTTACTTGATTTATCTAAATTAGAAAAAGGTATTAATATAGAAAATTATAAAGATGAAAATATTTCTAAAATAATTGAGAGAATTTGTCTTACTTTTGAAGCTATTGCATTTGAGAATAATGTTTCTATCAATACAAATATAGAAGAGAATATAAATTTTAAATGTAGCAAGGAAGAGATTGAAAAACTAATATCTATAATAATAGATAATGCGATTAAACATAGTTACAAAGATAGTTCTATAAAAGTATTAGTTAATAGTGATAAACTTGGTATTAATATAGAAGTGACTAATAATGGAGATCCAATTAAAAGTGGAGATGAAGAAAAAATATTTGAAAGATTTTATAGAGCTGATAAGTCTCGTAAGAGAGAATCTAATAGATATGGATTAGGTCTTGCAATTGCGAAAAATATCGTATTAAATCATAATGGTACGATTAAAGCTTATTCTAAAGATAATTTTACAACATTTAAAGTAAATTTAAAAAAATAGGAACATTTAATGTTCCTTTAATTTTTATATATTATTATTAATACATGAAAGGAGAGATAATATAGAAAAAAAGATTAGAAAAAAATTAATAAATAATTATATAATATTATTATAAATAAAATAGGAGAGATAAAATGAAAGATAATATTTTAATATTTATAATTGGTTTATTATTAGGTGCTTGTATTGCAACCGGAGCTTTCTTTGTTTATTCTACAACTAGCAATACTTGCAATAATAATAACCAAACTATGGAAATGGGTGGAGGTAATCAAGGACAAATGGGTGAACCACCAGAAAAGCCCGGAGAAAATAATGAACAAAATGAAAATGGTGAACCACCAGAAAAGCCAAGTGAAAACAATAATCAAGGAGAATAATTATGGATGGTAAAACAATAAAATATATAGTTATAATTCCTTTATTAGTTATTATTTTAAGTGTTTTATGGATACTTATTATTCATAATAATTCTACTAATAAAATAGTATCAGGTAATAATTCTAATACCGATTACTCTGCTGCAAAGGTAATAGATAGTGATGAAGATATTGATGGAGAAGAGTTAAATTCTAGTACTAGTGATCAAAATACAATATTAGTTGATGGCAGTACTTCTACTTTATCTAATATTACTGTATCTAAGACAGGGGACTCTGATGGCGGTGATAATACTAGTTTTTATGGAACTAATTCAGCTATACTTGCGAAAAGCGGAGCTAATGTAACAATAAAAAATGCTTCTATTAATACTAATGCAACCGGAGCAAATGGTGTATTTAGTTATGGTGGATCTGCCACTACAAATAATTCAAATAGTGATGGAACAACAATAAACATTTCTGATTCTACAATTACTACAAGTAAAGATAATTCTGGAGGAATAATGACAACTGGTGGTGGAGTAATGAATGCTACTAATTTAACTATTAATACTGCTGGAACAAGTAGTGCGGCAATTAGATCTGATAGAGGAGGCGGTACAGTTACAGTAAATAAAGGAACATATAAAACTACAGGAAAAGGATCTCCTGCAATATACTCAACAGCAGATATAACAGTTAAAAATGCAACATTAATTTCTAAAGCAAGTGAAGGAGTAGTTATTGAAGGAAAAAATAGTGTAACACTTGAAAATGTTAAATTAACTGATACAAATAATACTCTAAATGGACAATCAACTACATATAAAAACATTTTCTTATATCAATCAATGAGTGGTGATGCAGCAGATGGAGAAGCTGTATTTACTTCTAAAAATTCTACAATAACAACAAATAAAGGAGATAGTTTCTATGTAACTAATACAACCGCAACAATAAATCTAGAAAATAATAAAATAGTTAATAATGATTCAACAGGAAACTTTTTAAGAATTCAAAAAGATTCATGGGGTAATTCAGGAAGTAATGGAGGTACAGTAACTTTAAATCTAACTAATCAAGAAGTAAATGGAAATATTGTAGTAGATTCTATCTCTAAATTAACAATGAATCTAACAAAATCTTCATTTAAAGGATCAATTAATAATAGTAATGAAGGAGAAGTATCAATTACCCTAGATAATAATAGTACACTTACTCTAACAGGAGATACATATATAAAATCATTAACAAATAAAGATTCTACCAATAGCAATATTAATTTAAATGGATATAAATTATATGTTAATGGAGTTGAATTAACTAAATAATAAAATAAAGACTAGAGAAATCTAGTCTTTTAAATTGAATTAAAAACATAATAGATATATAATTCTTATAGGTGATAAAAATGGAAAGTCTATTTAAAAAACATGAAACTTTATTTACTATAGGATTAATAGTTATATATGTAGTGATGAATTCTTATATGATACAAAACTTTGGTTATACTAGCCTTGCTTCAGCAATAGCTAATACAGTATTATCTATTTTAATAGTAATATTAATTATAGTTATTAAAAGAATAAAATATTATGGTCTAACTAAAGCAGAACATAAAAAAGAATTATTATTTTTTATTCCATTAATAATAATTTCATTATTTAATTTAAGATATGGAATAACAATAGCTAATAAAACTCATGAAATTATATTTCATATAATTACAATGATCAATGTTGGATTCATAGAAGAAATATTATTTAGAGGATTCTTATTTAAAATGATGGAAAAGGATAATTTAAAAACTGCAATAATAGTAAGTTCTATTACTTTTGGTTTAGGTCATATCGTAAATCTATTAAATGGAGCTGATCTAGTGCCAACATTATTACAAGTTTGTTATGCAATTGCAATTGGTTATATGCTTGTAATGGTATTTATAAAGAGTAAATCATTAATTCCTTGTATTATCTTTCATGGAGTATTTAATTCATTAAGTATTATTAGTTCAAATACAAGTGGTTATATTAGTACTATCATCTTAATGCTTTTAACTATTGGATATGGATATTATATAAGTAGAAAAGTAAAAAATTAAAGGAACGAATAGTTCCTTTTTATATGTTATAATATTTTTAAGAAGAATAATCTAATTAGAAAGGAAATAGTTATATGAACGAAACATTAAAAGTATTAGAAGAAAGAAGAAGTTGTAGAAAATTTAAACCTGATATGATTACTGAAGAAGAATTAAATGCTGTAATTAAAGCAGGTACTTATGCACCAACTGGTATGGGAAAACAATCACCAATTATAATTGTAATCACAAATAAAGAAAAGAGAGAAGAACTAGTAAAAGTAAATGCAGAAATAATGGGAAGAGAAGGAATTGATCCATTCTATGGAGCACCAGTGATTCTAATTGTTTTAGCAGATAAAAATTCATTTACTTATAAAGAAGATGGAAGCCTTGTAATTGGTAATATGTTAAATGCAGCAGAAAGCTTAGGATTAGGAAGTATTTGGATTCATAGAGCTAAAGAAGAATTTGAGAGAGACTTTGGTAAGAATCTATTAAAAGAATTAGGAATTGAAGGAGATTATGAAGGAATAGGTCACTGTGCTATAGGTTATAGAGATGGTGAAAAGTCTCCAGCAGCTCCTAGAAAAGAAAACTATGTATATTTTGTTAAATAGAACGGAGTGATAATATGGATTTAGTTAAAGAATTAAAAAAACAAGCTAATGATATTATGAAAGATAAGAAGAAAAAAGAAAAAGCAGGAGATGCAGTAGAAGGTATATTAAAATCAGTTAAAAAGAATGTAAAAGATAAAGGTAAACAAAAGATGATTGATAAAGCTATTAAAGCAGTTGATGATGCAACTACTGCAAAGAAAAAGAAGAAATAAATGGAGTTAATATGAAAAAAGTAATTGTAGTATCAGGAGCATCTTCTGGAATGGGAAAAGAATTTATTATACAAATATTAGAAAAAGAAAAAGATATAGATGAAGTTTGGGCTATTGCTAGAAGAGATGATAGATTAATAGAATTAAAAGAAAAAATTAGTGATAAGATTATTCCAATAAAATTAGATTTAACTAAAGAAGAAGATTTACTAAAATATAAAGAAAAAGTAGATAAAGAAAAACCAAATATAATTATTCTAGCTAATTGTGCAGGATTTGGTGTATTTGATCATTCTGAAAACATTGATACTAATATTAAATTAAATATGATTGATTTAAATGTTAAAGCTCCTGTTGCATTAATTGATTATAGTTTGCCTTATATGAAGGAAGAATCTAAGATTATGAATATTGCATCTTGTGCAGGGTTTCAACCAATTCCATATATTAATGATTATGCATCTACTAAATCATTTTTATTGTCATATTCTAGAGCTTTAAATAAAGAATTGAAATATAGAAATATTCATGTACTAGCAGTTACTCCATATTGGACTAAAACTGAGTTCTTTGATAGGGCTATAGATGATAAGAAAAAGAAAGTCGTAATTAATTATAATGCAATGTATGATCCTAAAGATGTAATGAAGTTAGCTATTAAAGATTTATATAATCCAAAGAAAGATATATCATGTTTTGGATTTGTAAATAGATTTCAAAAAATGCTTACTAAGATATTACCTCATAGTTTGGTAATGAAAGTATGGATGAATCAACAAAAGTTAGATGGAACACCTAAAATTAGATAGATTATTGTTTTGACTAGAAACATCTAGTCTTTTTTTTATGTTATAATTTAAGTGGGTGATAGTTATGTCGATGATTAAGGTATCTAATTTAACATTTAATTATGACACTCATCCTGATAGTATTTTTGAAAATGTTTCTTTTATAATTGATACTGATTGGAAATTAGGGTTTATTGGCAGAAATGGAAAAGGAAAGACTACTTTTTTAAATTTATTATTAGGTAAGTATGAATATAGTGGTCAAATTGTTTCTGATGTAACATTTGATTATTTTCCTTTTGAAGTAAAAAATAATAATTTAACTCCATATGAAATTGCAGAAGAATACTGTAATTCTTATGAAGCTTGGAAATTTGAAAGAGAAATATCTTTGCTTAATATGGATTTAGATAGATTAACTAAACCTTTTAATATATTAAGTAAAGGTGAACAAACTAAGATATTACTTGCGATATTATTCTTAAAAGAAAATAATTTCTTATTAATTGATGAACCTACTAATCACTTAGATATTGAGGCTAGACATGCTGTTGCAGCTTATTTAAATAAGAAGAAAGGTTTTATATTAGTTTCGCATGATAGAACTTTTATTGATAGTTGTGTTGATCATATTTTATCTATAAATAGAGCAGATATTAAAATTTATAAAGGCAATTTCTCATCATGGTATGAAAATAAAAATAGACAAGATAATTTTGAACTTAGTGAAAATGAAAAATTAAAGAAAGATATTACGAGACTTGAAGAGTCTGCTAAAAGAACTGCCGAATGGTCTGATAAAGTAGAAGCATCTAAATATCATGCTCCTAGAGATATATTCTTAGATACAGGTAGAATTGGTCATAAAGCAGCTAAAATGATGAAGAGAAGTATTGTTGCACAAAATAGAATAGAAAAAGCAATAGAAGAGAAAAGTAAGTTACTTAAGAATATAGAAGAAGTAGAAGATTTAAAGATTAGTCCTTTAAAAAATAGAGGGGGACATTTAATTGAAGCACATAATCTAAATATTAAATATGGTGATAATGTTGTAGCATCTAAGATTAATTTTTATTTAGAAGATGGAGATAGACTACATTTAAAAGGAAAGAATGGTAGTGGTAAGTCTAGTTTAATTAAATTAATATTAGGAGATAATATTTCTTATGATGGAGATTTATTTATTCAAGGTGGTTTAAAAATATCTTATGTATCACAAGATACATCTCACCTTAAAGGAACATTAAATGATTATGCTAGAGATAATGGAATTGACCAAACTCTATTTAAAACTGTTCTTAGAAAAATGGACTTTGAAAGAGAACAATTTGAAAAAACTATAGATAGTTATAGTGAGGGTCAAAAGAAGAAAGTATTAATCGCAAGAAGTGTTTGTGAACAAGCAAATATTTATATTTGGGATGAACCATTAAATTATATTGATGTATTTAGTAGAATGCAGATAGAAGATTTAATTCTTAAATTTAATCTAACAATGATATTTGTAGAACATGATGAGACATTCTCAAATAATATTGCGACAAAAGTATTAGAAATAGATAGGAGGTAATATTATGACTAATTTTAGATTTGTCAGTATTAGTGATTTAGTTACAGACATATATTATGACAAGAATTTAAAATTAATTGGCGCTGATGGAGGAATAACTGCCCATAATATTATTTGTAATTTAGAGTATTTTGGATTTAAGACATTTGCTTTTGGAGTTTGTGGTAATGATCCATTAGGGAAAATATCAATTAATAGTTTAAAAGATTGTAATGTAGATAATGATATATTAATTAGGAATGATATAAAAACAAAAGCATTTCATATTAGAAGAGTAATTGATAATAATAAATATGCTTATAGATCAGTTAAAAGATGTCCTTTTTGCGATACTAAGTTTTGGTATGAAGGAAGTTTCATAGATCCAGAATATATTTTAAAGAAAATTAAAAAAGATGATATTTTAGTATTTGATAATTTAAATGATAAGAATCAGTTTATTATTGATAATTCTAGTAATCTTAAATTAATTGATTTAGGTATATCTAAAGAATTTGATGAATTAAGTAAAGATGAAATTATAAAGAAAATTAGTAATAAATTTGAAATAGTTAATTTAAATGAAAGAGTAGAGAAATACCTAATAGAAAAATTAAATTGTACTGATTCAATTGGCTTATCAAAAATATTTAATTCTAAATTATTACTTATTACTAGAGGTAAAAGAGGAAATGAATTTGTTTTTAATAATAAAAAATATATATTTCCACTAAAAGAAGTAATAGAAGAAGTAGATGATAGTGGTGCAGGAGATGCATTTTTCTCTACTATTATTAAGAATTGGGCAAACAATAACTTTGAAATAAAAGAAGAATATTTTGAAGAATGGTTTAATGATACATCTATTCTTATTAAGAAAATATTAAGATTAGTTGGATCTAGAAGACATATTAAAAAACTATATAAAATAACCTACAAAGATATATGTAATTGTAGTTTAAAAAAAGGCTAGTAATTCTAGTCTTTTTTAGTATATATTACTATGTTATAATTACTATGTAATAATAAAATTAGGAGATGTATTAATGGAACGAGATTATGTTTATTATGAATATACAAACAGTTTATGTAATGAGTGTTTAAAGGTAATACCAGCAAAAATTATATTTAAGAATAATAAAGTTTATTTATTAAAACATTGTATGGAGCATGGAGAACAATTAGAATTATTAGAGCACGATATTGAATACTTTAAAAACAAACGTAAATATGATAAAGCTGGTAATATAGCTGTTACTCAAACAGAAGTAAAGAAAGGTTGTCCATATGATTGTGGCTTATGTCCTAATCATGATCAACATAGTTGTATTAATTTAATAGAAGTTACAAATAAATGTAATATGTGTTGTAATACTTGTTACGCAAATAGCGGTAAAGGAGAAGATCTTCCTTTAAAAAAGATTAAAGAGATGATTGACTTTGGAGCTAAATGTGAAGGCGGTAAAGGAGAAGTATTACAAGTAAGTGGAGGAGAGCCAACACTTCATAAAGATATTATTGAAATACTTAAATATGCTAGAGAAAAATATCAATATGTAATGCTTAATACAAACGGTATTAGAATTGCAGAAGATTTAGATTTTGTAAAAGAATTAAGTGAATTTAAAGGTCGTTTTGAAATATATTTACAATTTGATTCATTTAATGATGATGTCTATGAAAAAATTAGAGGAAGAAAACTTGTAGATATAAAGAAGAAAGCTATTGAGAACTTAAATAAATATAATATTCCAATTACTTTAGTAATGACAATTGAAAGAGATTTAAACGATAAAGAATTAGGTAAGATTATTGCATATGGACTTGATACTGGATGTATTAGAGGAGTTAATATTCAACCAGTAGCATATTTTGGTAGAAAAAATGGTAATAATGATAGAAGTAATAGAGTTACATTAACTAATGTAATTGAGTTAATAGAAGAACAAACAAAGAAAATGATAATTAAAGATGATTTTGTACCATTGCCTTGTAATGTAGAAAGAGTATCATTAACTTATTTATATAATACCAAAGATGGTTTTATTCCAATTACTAGAATGGATAATATTAAAAAGTATTTACCTTATGTAAATAATACATTTACTTTTAAAATAGAAGATGCTTTAACAAGTGGTAAAGATATTATTTTTGGTTGTTGCTGCAACCCATTAAGTTTCTTAAAAGATTTTAAAAAATATGTTCCTAAAGGATTTATGAAATGGGATATTGAAAAACGTAGTGAATTTGTAAGTAACAATACTTTTAGAATTAGTATTACATCATTTATAGATAGATATAATTTTGATATTAAATCTATGCAAAAAGAATGTGCTCATATAATTACTACTGATCTTAAGAGAATTCCATTTTCTTCATATAACATGATTTATAGGAGTAAGTATGATTCTAGAAAATAGCATAAAAGAAATGATTAATAAAGTAGTAAGTACTATTGGTATAGAAGAAACAATAATTAACTATATTATTATTTTAGGTATCTTGTTAATTTATCTATATGTTCTTTATAATTTTATAAGTGCTAGATTTAGAAAAAATAAAAAGAAAAAAGAAGTTAAATCTATAGTTGAAACTGCCAGTATGAGTGCATTCTTCGCAGTTATATGGCTTGTAGTATTCACAAGAACAGGAGTAATTAAGTTTCATAATACTTATCTTAATATCTTTTTTCTAATTATATATGTTATCGGTATAGCTACAAACCTATTAGGACGTTTTTATTTAGGTAAGAACTGGGGTAATAATGTAGTTATATATGAAGATCATACTTTTGTACATAATGGAGTATATAAGATAGTTAGGCATCCTTTATATGCATCAATTATTTGGATGATATACTCAATAAGTTTTTTAAAGAGTAATTATTTAGTATTTATATTAAATACTATTATCTTTATTCCATTTATGTATTATAGAGCTAAACAAGAAGAAAAAGAATTAATTAAAGTATTTAAAGAATATAATGATTATATTAAAAATACAGGAATGTTTTTTCCAAAAATAAAAGTTAATAGAAAGGAAAAATAATATGACTAAATATCAAATGGCTACTGTGCCAAAAAAAGGATTTGCTTTTTGTAGATATACTATTGCATTACTATTATGGATTACTGTAATAGCATTATTCTTTAATATAAAATGGGTAATATTTATACCATTTGCAATAATGTTATTATCTGGAATTCTAACCGTTAAAAGAGCCCCTTTAATTATGCTTTATAAATTATTATTTGACAGAGATGGAAAAGCAGAAACAGATGTATTAAATGTAAGTAGTATCAGATTTTCTCACTATGTAGGATCATCTTTTGCATTAATAGCAATATTATTCTTATATGTATTTAAGATTGATATAGTTGCTTATATTTTCTTAGGTATTCTAACTATATTACAAACTATTGCAGCTTTAGGATATTGTTCAGCACAGAAATTATATGAATGTTTAGTATTAGGTAAGAATTGTTGCAACTTAGGAAGAAAGATTAGAGGAGGAAGTTGTAATGTTAGATAATCATTTTGTTCCAGATGGTTATGGTATTATTCCTTATATTACATTATTCGGAAAAGAAGTATCTACTTATTCAATATTTGTTTTATTAGGATTAATAATTGGAATACTATGGTTTATGCTTACAGTATCCTTAAAAGATAAAGTAAGAGGAGATAAAGCTTATATAATTGTTTTATCCGCATTAATATTTGGAATTATTGGATCTAAACTATTAGTAGTAATAGAAAATATTGATGTTTTAATAAAAGATATAAGTCAGATTAGAGTATTTCTTTTTACTGGTAAATCTATAGTAGGTGGATTAATAGGAGGATTCATTGGAGTTAAATTAGCAAAAAAACTGTTAAAACTAGAAAATATCAGAACTGGTAATAGAATTGCTCCTGCTATAGCATTAGGTATGGGGATTGGAAGAATTGGTTGTTTTTTAACAGGTTGTTGTTTTGGTATAAGAACATCTCTTCCTATTGGAGTAGATTTTGGAGATGGAGTATCAAGAATTCCTACACAACTTATTGAAATGATATTTTGTTTTATATTATTTATATATTTATTCTATAAACAAAGAAAAAATAATAAATTAATTCCAGGAATTCTTTTCAATGAATTAGTACTTTATTATTTTACATTTAGATTTTTAATTGAATTTATTCGAGATACACAAAAGAATATCTTATTCTTGAGTATTTATCAAATAATATCAATTATCGGAATAGTATATATTTTAATAAGAATAAGAAAGGAGAAAAAATTATGGATGAAAAAACAAATGAGTTAAATACTAATAATGTGTATTGTGGTAATTGTGGGACATTAAACACGTCTGACAATAACTTTTGTCATAATTGTGGTACAACTATTGTACCTCCTCTTCAAGAACCTCAAATACAAGTTCCTGTAGAAACTTCACCTCAAAATAATATAACACCAGCACCTAAACCTGAAGATACAGACACTGCAGACCAAAAAGTTTTATATATTACATTAGGAATAGTTGGTGGAATTTTATCTCTAGTAATTAGTTACTTTTTCCCACCTATATTAATTGCTGCAATAGCTGGTGCCATTACATCATTGTTCTTTAAAAGATTTAGAGCCTTTGGTATAACAGTTTTAGCCTCAATTGGAATACTAGCTATAACAGCTGTTGTATTTGTAATTATAATGTTTGGTGCTTGTATTGCAGCCTTTGGATCAATGTAAAATATTAAAAACATAACAAAAATAATAAAAAACTAGTGAAAACTAGTCTTTTTATTTGATTTTTAAATTATTTTATAGTATTATATATCTCGTAAAATTTACGGGGGTTTATCCATATTTATTATTATGGAAATTAATAACAATGAAGAATTATGAGTTATCACAATTAACATTTGGAACACTATTCAATCATTTCTATGAAAGTCATGATACTGTTTTAGTGACCGAAAATGGTGTTCTAATTGGCGCGATAACTTATAATTCTTTTGTTTCTTCTGAGGATATTTCTGATATAATTAGAAAAGCTATTGTAATAGATTCTGAAGATGAAATGGAAATTGGTGATCTAGTTAATGTTTACATATTAAGAGATGGAAATAGTTTTAGAGAAGTAAGTAAAAAAGTAGATCCAAGATATGCATTTACAATAGATAGATTTAAAGATTTATATAATGATAATGATATAATTGCTAATTACGTTAAGTCTCTTAACTTAGATACTATTTTTGTAATTGGTGATAATAGAAATTATATTTATTCTTTTTTAAATATGTATGGTCTAAAAGCAAATATAATGAATGTAGATGAAAAGTATTTACCATATTTATTAAATAGTAATTTTCCTAATTCAATAGTAATAGATACTTCTGGATTTAATACAGAGTTATTACAAAAATTAGGTAGAAGACAAAAACTAGAACAAAGAATAATAGATTTAAAAGAATTATCAAAATATGCAGAAATATATAACTTTGTAAATGTAACATCAAAAAATGATTCAGTAAAAAGTATGGTATTTCAATTCCCAGATATTCCTGAACTTACAAATCTAACAGAAGAAGAAAAACAAAGAATTATATTTGATCATTATTATAAGTATTATTTTGATACTTATCTAAAAGAAGGACGCTTTGAAGACTTATTAAAAAGTGTCTTTAAAGAACATTTTTCAAGAGAGTTCATTGAGTCTAGATATACAATGCCTAAAGTATATAATAGAGGTGGAGTATTATTCTTAGAAGACTCTAATAATCCATTATGTTTAAGTGTAAATGGTATGAGAGTTACAACAGATCAAGATAGAGATTTTGCAGCTAACATTAATATGTTTGGAGCATGTGTTGTATTTAGTGCTTTAGCAGATGATCAACATACTCTTCCAAGTTATTTACAAAGACTTCTTAATAGTAATGATTATCCATATCAAGTAAATAACTATGGAGCAAGAGCAATCGATTTCTCAGAAAATCTAAGAACTTCAAGAAGTATTAACCTACATAGAAATGATGTTAATGCTTTTGTAGTAATGGGTGATGAAGCAAGAATATTAAAACAAATGGGTTATGATGAAATATATTCATTAACTCCAGTATTTAATAGTCCTAGATTAAAAGACTACTTTGTAGATGAACCAGCTCACTGTAATCATGAAGCAAATAAATATATGTCTGCAGGAATATATCTGGAATTAGAAAGAATCTTAGATAAAGAATTAACTAAAGAAGAATGTCCATTAATACAAGTCCCTAAGACAAAAGACATATTTAGTGATAATAAATATTTAATTGAATATTTAAGAACACTAGAGCCATATAGAGGCTTTGATGGAGTAACAGGAGCAGTTGTAATGAACTGTAATCCATTTACATATGGTCACTATAATTTAGTTAAATATGCTAGTGAACATGTAGATAGATTAATGGTATTTGTAGTAGAAGAAGATAAATCATATTTTAAATTTAAAGATAGATTTCAAATGGTAAAAGAAGGATGCAAAGCATTTCCTAATGCCATAGTAGTACCTAGCGGTAATTTACTCGCATCAGCACTTTTATTTCCAGAATACTTCGATAAAGAAGATAATCCAGATGTAATGGTAGATGCATCAAAAGATATCGCAGTATTTTCACAATATATTGCACCATTCTTAGGCATAACTAAAAGATTTGTTGGAGAAGAAAACTTTGATAAAGTAACTCATGCCTATAATATAAGTTTAAAAGAAACTCTTCCATTATATGGAATAGAAGTAATAGAAATACCTAGATTCTTAGATAGAGAAGGTCATGAAATAAGTGCTAAAGTAGTAAGAAGAAACTTTGAAGACGAAAAATGGACTGAATTAGATAGTCAAATACCAGAGTCAACAGTAAAAGTATTAAAATTAATAAAAGATAGGGGAGAAAGAGAATGAAATTTAAAGGGGAAGTAATAGAATGCAATTATATAGAATATTTAAATAATCTTAATGGAAAAGTATTATTTATTTATTCTCCTACATCAAAAGAAATTAATAACTTAGAATTAAATAATAATTATATTATCTTTAATACTAAAGAATTAACTCAAAATGTAGATGAATTAGAAAATAGAATAAAAGAATTAGGAAAATTCGATAAAGTAGTTGCTTTTGGAGGAGGAACTGCTATAGATCAAGCTAAATTCTTTGGATCTAGATTAAATAAAAAAGTAATAGTAATTCCAACTATGATTTCAACTAATGCTTATGCAACAGATAAAGTAGCATTATATGAGAATAATAAGAAAGTAACATTACTCGCAAAAGATCCAGATATTATATTATTAGATAAAGAAATATTAAAAAGATCTACTCTAAAAAATGTCTATGGACTAGTTGATGTATTATCAATTTATACTGCTTTAAATGATTGGGATCTAGCAATCGAATATAATAATGAAGATATATCTATTGAGTATTCTTATGCACATAAATTATTATTAGAAACATTATCATTTATAAATAATCATACCTATGAAGAAATAATAAATGATACTCATAAAATATTTGAACTAGTTGGAAAAGCAGGAATTATTACTGATATTTATGGAAGTGGTAAACCAGAAAGTGGTTCAGAACATTTATTTGCTAAAGAATTAGAAGCAATTAAAAGAGTTCCTCATGCCATATCAGTATCTAATGGTATACTTCTAATGTCTCTACTACAAAACAAGTTCTCAGAAGAAGTATTAAGTGCTATAAGAAAGTTAAGAGTATTTGAAGATGAACATCTATATGGAATAAATGAAGAATTATTAAAAGAAGCATTCTTTAATGTTAAAGTAAGACCTGATCGTTTTACCATAGTAAATCTAGATAATAATGATTTAGAAAAAACATTTAAAGATTTTTGCAATATAAAGAATAGAGGGTAATTATGATAGTAGTAAATGATTTCTTTAAAAGATATAAAGAAGCTGTTTCAAATCAAATGGAACTAGTAAAAAACGGTTATGATTGTAAAATTATAACCGCAACTCGTTTTATGAAACAAAAAGCAAATCAAAAAGAAGACAGAAAAGATAATATATTTATTTATCATCCATTTATTTATCATATAGTTTTATTTTTTAATATGTTTAGTAAAGATAAAGATGTTCATATCTTTGAAGAAGAACCTCAATTTGAAAAAAGATTCTTATTTAATACATTTAATAAAAATGTATATGTATCAATGTATAGAGAACCATTCGAAAAATATGCTAACCATTTAAAAAAATATAAAAATTTAAAAGCAGTATATGTAGAGATGGAAAAACATAAACAAGAATTGATTGACTTTGGAATAGATAAAAAATTAATTCATGTAACTTATACTCCAGCAAAAATAGAAAGACATAAAAATACTAAAAAATATGATCCAAAACATGTTAATCTTTTATTTGCAAGTTGGAATAATAAAGAAGGAAATCCTTTACTTGAAAGAGGATTAATATATTTATTAGAGTTACTAGAATTAAATAAGAATTTATATTTAACAATTCTATTAAGAGATAATGATACTAAAGAGTATCTAGAAATGATTCATAATAAAAAATTAGATAAAAGAGTTAAATTACTAGATATAAAAGAAGAAGAATTAGTTGGAGAATTTGATAAGAGTGATTTTGTCGTATTTCCAATTCAAAAGAAAATTACAAAAGATATTCCAAACTCATTAATAGATGGAATAAGTAGAGGTAAACCAGTACTTTTATCCACAATCTTTGGTTTAGCAGAAACAATTAAAGAAAATAATGCTGGAATAGTAATTGAACCAAATACAAAACCATTTAAATTTAATATAGATGAAAAAGAATATAAGAAATTAAGTAATAATGCCTATAATTTATCAGAAAGATATGTAGGAAAGAATTATCAAAAAGTAATATTAGATAATTATA
The DNA here is from genome assembly GCA_017519965.1 of Bacilli bacterium. The sequence continues at coordinate 2,840 of JAFWRK010000087.1, read as the reverse complement.
AGAAAGTGAGATAAATATGAATATTGCACTAATAACTCCATGGTATATAGATAAAAACTCAATAGGTGGTACAGAACGTTTCACTGAAGATTTAGCTATTTCTCTAAAAGAATTAGGTAATAATGTAGATATCTATATGCTTTCGGGTAAGAGTTATAAAAGAAAAGGAATAAATTATATTAGTCTAGATTTATTTGGTAAAAATACTATTGCCGATGAATATATGATTAATAAAGAGTTTGGAGTATTCGATAATACTAAAACTTATGAAGCATTTGCTAAAAGAATAGAAGGCTTAGTAGATGTTTCTAAATACGATTTATTACAATTAAATTCTAATTTATTCTTATCTCTTTGGAGAAATAAGAAAAGAATATTTACATTACACTCTAATAAAGCAGAGTTTATGGTCTTAGGAACAGAAAAAGAATATAATTGTATGTTAGATGTAATGAAAGAAGAAGCAAAAAATAATAATACTTTCTATATTTGCCCATCAGAGTATTACTCTAAAGAATGGAAAAAAATCTTAGGTGATAGTGTTAAGTGTATTCCTCATGCAATTAATTCAAAAAGATTAAAATGCAATAAAAGCAAAAAAGAAATATTAGAAAAATATAATTTATCTAAAGATAAAATAAAAATATTACTTCCTAGTAGATTAGAAATGATTCAAAAAAGACCATATCTAGTATTAGAAGCATTAAATTTACTAGATGAAAAAATAAAAAATAAATATCAAGTAATATTTACTGGAATAGATCTTCAATATCGAGATAATGAAAAAGAATTAAAAAAATTATCAGAAGAATATAAAATAGATTCAAAATTCATTATATTTGATTCAATTAACGAAGGATATAAAGTAACTGATATTGTTTGCGTACCATCAAGTTCTGAGTCATTTGGATATTCTGCATTAGAAGGATTATATTTAAAGAAAACAACAATATTATCAGATATTCCAACTTATAATGAATTTGCTAAAGAATCTAATGCCATTATTTTTGGTAATACAAAAGAAGATCTAGCAAAAGTATTTGAAAACATAGATAAATATAAAAATAAAAAATATGATTATGAAGTATTTGCTGATAAGTATTCAATGAATACTTTTGGTAAAAGTTATATAGGAGTTTAATATGACAGAAAGGTTCGGGAGTTTAAATAACAATTACGATAAGATTAGAGAAATCTTAGGAGAAGATTATTTAGAAAAATCTCTAAATGATACTTTAACTAGAGAAGAGTTTATTGAAGCTAATTATAAAATTGGTAGTTTTTGTTATGGAGAAGAAGTAAATAGATTACTCTGGGAAAGAAGATTAGATTTAATTTATGCTCTATATAAAGAATATTTAGATTCCTTGAACTTAGAAGAATTACGAGAAGTAGACTTTTCTAAATTAGGTTTAATATTAGTAAGACCTGAAGTATATTACTATAGAGAAGAGTATAGAACTTTCTTAGAAGAAAGAGATTTAGAAGTTGTATTTGAGAAAAAAATAAGACTTGACTTTAAAGAATATTTATTATTATATTATGATAGTTTTATATTAGATGATACAATGTATGACTTCCCATCAAGAACTTTTAATTATATAGATAATGATAGTTATTTATTTGTTGTAACAAGTAAAACTAAAGATAATGTAGCGGATTATCTATTTAGTATTAAAGGTAAACAAGGAAGATATGAAATTGGTACTTTAAGAGGAGATGTGTCATATACTCTTTTAAAAGATAATGTTCATGAAGGAATGTTTATTAAAGAAGCAATTATACCATTAGATCCAATAGGGGCAGGAAGAATGCTTACAAGAGACTTAATACCACATGATGGATCACATAATGTATCTGATATACCACTTCTTTTCTATGCAGGACAATCAGTTCATATTCCAAATAGTAAAGAAATTAAAAGAGATATGGCAACACTATGTGATAGAGAAGAAATACAAATAGTACTTAAAAAAGTGAGGAAATAATAATGAATGAAAATAATTTATCTTTAATATTTGATTTAGATGGAACTCTATGGGATTCAACTAATACAATCTTTAATGTTTGGCACAAAGAATTTAATATTACTAAAGAAGAACTAGATTCATTAATGGGTAAAACAAACGATGAAATAATTAAATATTTAAATGTCTCAATAGATGCTTTAGATAAGGTACAACAAAAAGAAAATGAAGGTATTAGAAAAAATGGTGGTAGAATCTTTGATGGAGTACTAGAAATCATTCCAAAACTTTCTAAGAAATATAATTTATATATTGTAAGTAATTGTCAAGATGGTTATATTGATGCATTCTTAGATTACTATAAATTAAGAGATTATTTTAAAGACTTTATTTGTAGTGGTAATACAGGTAAGAATAAAAAAACTAATCTAAAAGAATTAATAAAAAGAAATAAGATAAGAAATGCTATATTTATAGGAGATACAAAAAGCGATTTAGATGCCGCTAATAATGCAGTTATCCCATTTCTTTATTGTACTTTTGGTTTTGGTAATTTAAGAGTAAAAAATAAGTTTAACAATTTCTATGAATTAGAAAATAAAATAAAAGATATATGTAATGGAAGAGAATATAGAGATTTATATAATAAAGATAAAATAAATATCTATGAAAGAGTAAAAAAAGGAAATAAAATTCCAAAGAATAGATACTATATAACTGTAGTAGTATTTATAAAAAATAGTGAAGGTAAATATTTCTTACAAGTAAACAAAAAGTTTAATAAATGGAGTATTACTGGAGGGCATCCTAAAAGTGGAGAATCATCAATTGTTGGAGCTCAAATAGAATTAAAAGAAGAATTAAATCTAGATA
>JAFWRK010000086.1 GCA_017519965.1 Bacilli bacterium | reverse complement strand
TATCTTGTACTTAAACTCATCAGAATACTTATTAAATTTCTGTCCTTTTTTAGCCATAAAAATAACACCTCACTTTCTTGAGATGTTATTTTATATTAAAAGTCCTTTTTTTTAAAGTGTCCAAATTGGGGTTCACTTCAAATAGTTCTTTTTTATTTTACATATCCTAAGATTTGATTAGAGAATCTTTGTTTATTCTTACTAGTTATTGTTGTTGTATATGACTTTGTTACTTCATATTGAGTTATTTCTTCATAATCTGTTACTTCTTCAGCTTCGTTTACTAATCTTATTATTTCATTTAAATAACTATATTCTTTATTATTACTTGCTCTAAAGATTATTGATCTTATTTCTGATGAAGTCATAATTTTATTAGTTTTCTTATTTATAAATGCACAACTATTATATTCTTTATTTGTATCTATACAATTAAGACCTTTTTCATAAATATATAACCAGATAGCTATTTGAGTTATATATTGTTGAATACTTTTATCTGTTGTATTAAATAAATTATCTTTACTATTATTATTATATCCATTTTTAATGATATAACTTAGTCCTGAATCATATATTTTTGTGCTATATCCTAATTCTTCATTATTAGTTGGGAACTCTAAATTTTTCATAGTACTATACATTGGAATAATATTATTATTAATAGAGTAATTAAATGGTACTTCAAAATTACTTGAGTATTCATCGTAATCTAATGATTTAGATATATAGTTAACAGTATTAGATGTATTAAGATTAGACGTAAATACTTGATTAGGAATTTCAGTATCTAGTTTTATAGCATAACTATCTTTAAATACTAGTATTCCATATATTGTGAATATACCAATTATATATAAAGGAATTAAGAAATATTCTTTTTTCATATGATCACTACTTTCTTTATCATTATAACATAATAATTTTAATTTATGGTAGAATAATTTATAGGTGATTTTATGAATGATTTAAAAGATCAATTTAAATACTTAGTAGCAGGTTATTATGGGATGTTTTTAGTAGATGAATATCCATTAAAAGAGTTTGTTATTAAAGATATAAAAGATTATATAGAAAACTTTATTCAAGTTAATCCTATAGATAATTATGATTATAAGAAGGAAGCTTTATTAATCAAAGATGAAACTACTGATAGAGTAAAACTACAAGATTTATTATTGGTTTTACATAAAATTGGGGCAGATTTAGAAGTAGAACTTGTTGTAAAAGAAAAATTAAGAGGCTTAGGTAGGAAAGATTATCTATAAAACTTGTAAAATTATTAAAAATGATTATAATAAGAAGCATTTAGAGGTGATGAAATGTCTATATTTACACTTTTTACTTATTGTATTATTGGATTATTATCTTTTTTAATAGTTTTTATACTAAGAAGTAGATTTAAAATTAGTAGATTATATAATACTGTATTTTCTATAATTATTTTCTTATGTTTTGCTTCTATATTTAATTATTTAAAAATAGATGAATTAAATAAGAATTTATTTATCATATTTGTTTTTCAATTTATATTTGATTTTATTTATACAACTTATATTTTAGATGAAGATTTCTTTAATAAAAGATCTTCTAATCTTAGTTATTATGTATTTTTAATAATATTTGGATTATTCTTAAATAATAGTTATATTAATAAAGTTAAAGTTGTTTTTCTAACAGGTGAAGATATTAGATTAATTATATGGTGCTTAATCTTTCTATTTATTTATAAATTTATAC
>JAFWRK010000085.1 GCA_017519965.1 Bacilli bacterium | reverse complement strand
GATGTGATGATATGATAATTGAGGGTGCTAATCTTGAAAGTATGTCAGTTGAATTTAATAATATTTCTAATTATAATTGGACAGATAATATTAAAATAAAGGAAATAATAAAAAAATTGGAAATTCTTTACCAAAATGTTGAAAAAGAATCACAAGAGCAGACTATTAATTTGATGCCAATAAATGATGATGGTAGTGTTATTCTTCCAAAGAATGCGATAAATCATAGATGTTCAAATTCATTGGATTCTCTAAGAAATATTTCTAATTACGGTGTTTTAGCTAGCGAATGGTTTGGTCTGTTAGAAAGTGAAAGAGAGGGGTGTTTTTGTACATTTATTTCAAGAATGAAAGGTGAAAAATTTCCACTTCTTGGTTCTTTGGCAGAGGACGATTATAGTAGATTAAATATAGGGAAAGATGTAATTCTATTCTTTGATGAAAATAATCCAGTAATGAGGTATTTACTTCACCTAGATTATTTTGAATTTGAACATCAAAAACAAATAAATCCCGATTATAAATCACTATATACATCTGATGAGTTAAAAATATTAGAAGAGTTAATTGAACCATTATCACCAGCTGGAAAAAATATGCGAACTGAATATGATTTTAAAACTAATTATTGGTCTGCTATACCAGGAGGAATTCCATCTTGTTTTATAAATGGAATTTGTATCAAAAACAATAAATATTCTGAAGAAGAATTAGATGAAATCAGTTTCTTGTTTCCAAATGCTGTAATTTTTAATTCTGAAAAAAAAGTATTAAGAAATCCATATATTTTAAATCATACTGAAAAAAATAAGCTATAGTTTTATCATATTATTATGTGATAAATTCTTTAAATAATTGTATATTTGATAAAGTTTTTTATAAAAATAAAAAAATTCAAATGGATAATGAAATTGAAAATACAAGAAAAGAAAAAATAAATATCAATTGCCTGCCTTGTATTTATACTGTACATCACCTAAACCCTTATAAAATGGGACTTTTTAGCAAATGAGATCTTGCGAGTTTCAATAAAAAAATAAGAAATTATTAAAAAAATATGTTAAAATATGCTTATTTTTGAGAGGAATTAAGGTACTGACTTGTAGCACTCTAACACTTATTTTCAAACACATTTTGGATGTTTTTTATGAATTAAAAAATATGGTTGATAATCAGAGATGAGTAGTATTGTGATGTAATTAAAATTTAAGAATATGTGATATAATGAATATGTAAGGTTGTGATAATAATGAGTATATATTTAAAAAAAGTTAATTATGAAGATATAGATAAAGAATATGATGCAATAATTAATATTCCAGAAAATGAAAATGGTTTAGTAAATAAGTATTACAATGTTACAAAAAATGAGTTTAAAAATAAAGTAATACCTGAATTATTAAATCATGCTGAAGGGATAGACTTAGTTCCAGGACATGTTCCTGATACTTATTTCTTTTTGTGGGATGATAATGAAATAGTTGGTTTATTTAAAATTAGACACTATTTAGTAGAATCGTTAATTAACGGATCTGGTCATATAGGCTATGCAATTTTAAAAAAGTATCGTGGTAAGGGCTACGCTACAGCAGGTTTGAAAGCAGCCATTAAAATATGTAAAGATTTAATTAGAGAAGATGAAATATACTTATCATCTCACAAAGATAATCCGGCTTCTTTAAAAGTGCAAATTAAATGTGGTGCATATTTAACTGGTGAAAATGAAGAAGAATATTTCACTAGAATTAAGTTAAATAACGAAAAAGAGTTGCATTTTGGCATTAGAGATTTAAAAAGAGATGATTGGTCAAGAATAATTGATAAAACTGTGAATGTAATAAATTATAAGAATGAATATTTTGACGGCAAAATATGCTTGTTAAAAATGAATAATGTTAGTTCACCGTTAGAAGTTGACTCACCAATAGGAAAAGTTATTATTGCAGATAATAATTATAAAAATTTAATTTTTGCGCCTAAAAATAAGAATTGGTGGTTAACTGTTATGTATGATGATAATAACAATTTGATTGAAAGTTATTTTGATATTTCGAAATTAAATAATTTTAATAATGAAGAAAATCCTTTCTTTATAGATATGAAATTAGATGTGTGTATCCCTAATGGGCACGAACCATCAGTAATGGATGATGATGATTTAAAAGAAGTTTTAGATGCTGGAATGATTACAGAAAATGATTATAAAATGGCTCATGAAGTAGCAAATAAAATAATAGATTTTTATAGTATGCATAAAGAAGAATATAATAAGTTTATTAGTAAAATGTTTAATGAATTATTAAAATAAAGTAATCGCAAGATTAAGATATTACGATGTTCGGAATGTTCTTGCAATCAAGAACATTCAAATATTTCATTCTATCCGAAAAATAAGACTAAAAATGTGGTATAATATTTTTGAGAAAAATGGAGGAATGATAAAGTGAAGAAAAAAATATTATTAGGTTTATTGGTAATAGTAGCATTGTTTACAATCACAGGATGTGGAAAAAATAGTAATAATAATTCCAATGTGAAAAGTTCAAAAGAATATAATATTAATGGGATATCATTTGAATTAGATAAAGAAGATTCTATATCTAAAATGAAATATAAAGTATCAAATTCTTTTGATAGAAGAGCTGGAGCAAGTACAACAGTATATAATCTTTATTATGATGAAAAAAAAGATAAATATGATGCCTCTAATTTAGTTTTTAGTATAAGTATTACTGCTAATATTATGCAGAGTGAATCTAATATAGAATATGCTATTAATAAACTAAATAATAATAGTTCATTAAAGAATATTTCTAGAGAACAGAAAAAGATTAATGATCTTACTTGGGAATATATAACACTTGATAATTACTATGACAATAATAATTCCTATAAAAATCATTCATACTATTATGAAACATATGATGGAAAGTATTACACTACTTACATTATTCAATTTAATAAAGTAGATAATATGGAAGAGTTTGAAAATGATTTTATAAAAAATATTGTTTTTGAATAATAAACGGAGGTTATTAAAATGAAGAAAAAAATATTATTGAGTTTATTTATATTTATAGCATTATTTACCATTACTGGATGTGGAAGCAATAATAAAGAAAATTCAAATGAAACAGGTAATAAGAAACAAGTAGAAAGAGAGTCTATTAAAAAACAACAAGGTTATCAAGAAGGGCAATATTTTATTGACGATTTAACTTTTAATTTGCCAAGTGGATACGAATTAGACGGAACAGATCGTTATACATATCGTGATACTAGTAATGCCCTTATTGTTGAACTTTATGTTGATAATAATGTTGAAGATTTAAATGCTTTTATAACATCAGATAAACATTTATTTTATCCAACTATTGGTGATTTAAAAGAAACTGTTATTAATGGTAATGTATGGACAAAAGGAAAAACTATGGATAATACAACAGTATATTATATTAAAGATGGAAATAAAGTATATTCTGTTATGTTATCTCCAGTATATACAACATCAGGGACATTTAATGAACTAGTAACTACATTTGAATCAAGTTTATATTTTAAAATAAATTAAAATAACCAAAAGGAGTAAAAGTATGAAAAAGAAATTTATATTAGGATTATTTATTTTAATAACATTATTTACAATTACAGGATGTGGAAGTGGTGATTCCAACTCCTCAAATTCATCATCAAAAAAAGTATCAGATACATTTAAAATAAATAATATATCACTTGTGTTTGATCAAGATTCAGAGTTTCATGATTTTAAATACAAAAATATTAAAGGTTTAGAACCAGACGAAAGCAAACAAGCTGTTTATTTAGAGTATAAAAACCAAGATATATATGATGGTAGATTTACATTTAGAATTAGTTTATCATTTAGTAGTGAAGTAACATTAAAAGAATTCTTAGGTGAACATAGTGGTGAAAAAATAAAGATAAATGGAATCACTTGGGAAAAAGTAAAACTTAGCAATAAAGTAGACAATAAGGATACTTCAGCAATTGTATATGCAACAGAAAAGAACTCAACTGTATATGCAGTATCAACTACAGCGTTTACAGAAGCAAATGTTGATATAGAAGAATTATCAAATATTTTTATAAATACTGTAACTATAAAATAGTACAATACTAGGAGAAATCCTAGTTTTTTAAGCGTTCGGAATGTTCTTGCAATCAAGAACATTCAAAAGGTAGAAATTGAATTTTCTATCTTTTTCATTTTATCCGAAAAATAAGGCTAGAAGTGTGGTATAATATTTTTGACAAAGTTAAAAGGAGAGATAAAGTGAAGAAAAAAATATTATTAAGTTTAATCGTAATAGTAGCATTATTTACTATTACTGGATGTGGTAAAAGTGATAATAAAGAATCATCTAATGCTGCTAAAAATGATGAAGTTGTAAATAAATCATCATGTGTAGCTGAAGAGTATTTATTTCATTCTAAAAAGCGTGTTAAAAATATAATATATCTTGATAAAAACAATAAAGTGATCAATTATGAACGTATTGAAACACTTTATGATTTTGATAGTGATAGTGATTTTAATATGAATTATGAAATATGTGAGGATGCCTCAAAAGAGAACTTTAATTATTATACTCAAGTAGGTGATTGTAATCGTGATACGAGAATTTTAACTATAACATCAAAATATAATATTTCAAAAATGAAATCAAAAGAAGCATTCCCTACAAAATATATAAGAGATAATATATCTGATGATTTTATATTAGATTTGGATAATTATTTAAGTATCGTAAATAAAAACGGATATGTATGTGAATAGGAGAATAAAATGAAAAAGAGAATTATTTTAAGCTTATTAGTAATAGTAGCTTTATTTACTATTACAGGATGTGGTAATGAAACAAAATCAAATCAAAAACCATCAAATGGATTTCAATCTAATTTTATTCAAGGAAAAGATAATGATATCGAAAAATACCCAACAATTAAAAACAAAGCATTAGAATTAGAATCAAAATTTATAGATAAAAAATTAAAAGTCAATAAAATAAATTTTGAAGAGTCAACTAACCAACTAATTGTAACTTATTATTTCAATAATGGAAATGATAAATTATTTAATTATTATTCTCTTAATAAAGACAGCAATGAATTTGAGTTCTATAGTTTTAGTACGATGATATATGATGATAATACTTATAAGGTTGTTAGAGATATTATAGTTAATGATATGAATTTTACAGATGAAGAATTACTTGAAATTAATAATGTAACTAAAAATGGGGATTATGTTAGAATTAGAGGTTATAAGTATTTAGTTGATTATGAAGAAAATAAAGATAGCAATGGTTTAATGAAAAAATTTAGAATAATGATTCAAGGGTAATAAAATGTTCAGAATGTTTGAAAAAGTTGATGGAGTGATAAAGTGAAGAAAAAAATAATATTAAGTTTATTAATTGTATTAGCATTATTTGTTATTACAGGATGTGGTAAAAGTGATAGTAAAGGATCATCTAGTGATAATTTACATAAATTAGAATTTGTAGATATGAGATATAATGAACCAAAGAATTATTCTAAAAAAGAACCTATTGATATGGATGGAAATAAAGTTTTAGTTTTTAGATTCCATGAAGATGATAATAAAAGTATAGGATTATATTATTATAAAAATACTTCATTAGCAAATGTAGATAGTGAATATGAAGAAGTAACTATAAATGGTATTACATGGAAGAAATATCATGCTACAGATATGGGAGTATATGATACATATGATTATATATATAATAACGGTTTGTATAGAATAGAACTAAATGCTGTTGATAAATATGCCGATGAATTTAATGAATTTATGAAAGATGTATCTTTTGAATAAGTGGAGGTTTTTAAAATGAATAAGAAAATATTTTTAAGTTTATTAGCAATAGTAATGGTATTTACAATTACAGGATGTGGTAAAAGTGATGAAACTAAGGAAACAAAATCTAAAAATAAAACTTATGAATGTAGGTATAGTAAGGATGATACTGCTGAGGGAAAAAGATATCTAACAAAATATTTAATAGAATTAAATGATAAAAATGAAGCCGAAGTTTATACACTGATTACAGGTTTTTCTAATTATGGAAGTGAAACAGATGGATATAAGGAATATTGTAATGGCTTAAAAGATAACAAACAAAAAGATTTATTGGAAAAGTATAAAGATATAGTTGATATGAAAGTTGTTTGTGATTCCAAAAACAATTATGAAGCATATGTATTAAAAGAATACCAAGTTAAAAAAATAAAAGATATAGATGATTTTAATTCTATTTACAAATTTCTTGAACCATATATTAAAGAAGATGGAACTTTTGATTTAGAAAGTTGGAAAAATTATTTTAATACAGATTCTCTAAAAGCAGGAAAATATTCATGTGATTTCTAAAAATGAGTGATTGGAAAATTTATTCTTT
>JAFWRK010000084.1 GCA_017519965.1 Bacilli bacterium | reverse complement strand
GGTTACTAGTAAAGAAAGTGAAGCAGATGAAGTAATTTCCTATTCATATGGAGCTGATGATTATATTACAAAACCTTATAATCCAACAATTCTTTTACTGAAAATTAATGCACTACTAAAAAGATGTGAAAATAATAAGAGTATGATTACCTATAAGGATATTGTTTTTGATATAGGAAAAGGTATAGTAAAAAGAAATAATAAAGAAATAATATTAACAAAAAATGAAATTATAATTTTTAATTTATTATTAAGCAATAAAGATAGAATTGTTACGAAGGATGAACTTATGACAGATTTATGGAATAATGATGAATACATTAATGAAAATGCTTTAACAGTTAATATTAGTAGATTAAGATCTAAATTATCTGATTTAGGTTATGAAGATATTATAGAAACAAGAAAAGGAATAGGATATAGAATAGTATGAAATATAGAGATTATTTAAAAGATAACTTAGTGGGTATCATAATATATTTAAGTACAATTATATTAATTGTGCTTATTCTTAATGCTTTTAAAATGCCTATATTTGTATCAATTATATGTTTCTGTATATTTATTATTTGTGGTATATCAATCATTACAATAAGTTATATAAAAAAGAATAGTTTTTATAAGAACTATCTTTCTAATTTAGAAAAATTATCTAAGAAATATTTAATACTAGAAACAATACCTGAGCCTAATACATATGAGGAAAAGATTCTAGTAAATTCATTATATGATATTAATAAATCTATGATTGAAAACATCAATGAATATCAAAGAAGTACAATAGAGTTTAAAGAATTTGTTGAATTATGGATTCATGAAGTAAAGATTCCAATATCTAGTATGGTATTAAAATGTCATAATAATAAAGAAAAATATGACAAGGCATTCCTTAGTTTAATTAGAAGATTAGATAATCAAATAGATGAAGTTTTATATTATGTAAGAAGTGAAAATACTGAAAAAGATTTCGCAATTACAGAAGTCTCTTTAAAAGAAGTAGTAAGAAATGTCGGTTTGAAAAATAAAGATGATTTACTTGAAAGTAATATTGACTTTATTACTGATTTAAAAGATTTAAAAATAAATACTGATAAAAAATGGTTAGAATTTATTATTAATCAAATAATAAATAATAGTATTAAATATAAAAAAGGAAAAGACTCCTATATTAAGATAAGTGCATTTGAGCAAGTAGATAAAGCCATAATTGAAATAGATGATAATGGTATAGGTATTCCATCTAAAGATCTAAAAAGAGTATTTGATAAATCTTTTACTGGTTCAAACGGAAGAGAGAAAGTAAAGTCTACAGGTATGGGATTATATATTGTAAAGAAATTATGTGATAAACTTGGGCATAATATTAAAATAGAAAGTAAAGAAAAAGAGTATACCAAAGTAATTATAGAATTTGGTAAATATGAACATTACAAAATTGTAAGATAATGTAATATTAGAAAAAAGACAAAAGAATCTTCTTTTAATAAAATGATAAGTGAAAAGGAGAGATATTATGGAAAATATATTAAGAGTAAAAAATGTAGAAAAATACTACGGAAATAAATCTAGTTTAACAAAAGCAATAAATAATATTTCTTTTGAAGTAGAAAAAGGTGAGTTTGTTGCAATTATGGGAGCTAGTGGGTCTGGAAAAACTACATTACTAAATTGTATATCAACAATAGACAAAGTAACAGCAGGTGAAATATTTGTTGATGGCGAAAATATAACTAAATTAAAAGGAAATAAATTAAATAAATTTAGAAGAGATAAGTTAGGATTTATCTTTCAAGATTTTAATTTATTAGATACTTTAACCGGATATGAAAATATATCTTTATCTTTAGCAATCCAAAATGTTCCTTATAATGAACAAAAGGAAAGGATAGAAGACATAGCTTCTAAATTAGGTATTACAAAGATACTAAACAAGTATCCTTATCAAATGAGTGGAGGAGAAAAACAAAGAATTGCTTCAGCAAGAGCTATTATTACGAATCCTAGTTTAG
>JAFWRK010000083.1 GCA_017519965.1 Bacilli bacterium | reverse complement strand
TTCTAAAGAAAGATTTAAATTTAAGTCAGAAACTAATAAATCATCTTCTGATAAATCTTCATTATATTCTACTCTAACAATCAACATAATTTTATCTTTAGCATGTAACAATTGATGTTCCCTTATTTCACTCATATCAAAGTTTTTAACAGTAAAATTAACTAGATTTTCGTATTCACTAGGAACACCATTTAAATTAATAAAGTTAATCATACATGGTACACTACCATCATTTACAACATCAACATAAAAAGAATAATATTCTCCAGGCTCATTAAAACTAGTAGAAAAATTAACTACTAATTTAGAATTATCTATAGTTGCTGGACTAGTAGGAGTTATACTACCATCTACAGGTTTAATATTATCAAAATAAATATTCCAATCATTTTTACGTAATAAATTTGCACCTAAATTACCTAAGTTACGAGTTAGATATGCATATCCGATAGCAATAAAAATAACTAGTACAATTAAAAGTTTATAGTTAATTTTTCTATGTCTCATACTATCTAACTCCTATCTTATATAATTATATCAAAAGAAAAAAGACTTATAAAGTCTTTAATACCATAAACTAAGTGTATATGGATTGGCTGGAGTACCATTACCTCCATTAATAACTAAATTACCATCAATTGCTATAACAGGAGAAGGATATACTTCATTAATTGATGTTTTATAATTATCAACAGTATTATTAAAACGCAAAGGAGTCATAGAATGCGTAGATTTACTAAATGAAGAAGCAGTAGTTAAATCTATCTCATCCATTGTTATTAATCCTACAGGATAAGTAAGAGCTCCATTACCTATATCAGATTCATTAACAGTAAAAGAATCTCTCTTATTAGGACAAGCTAAAATATAATCATTATTACTCCACCTATAATAAGCATCATAATTATATGTCTCTTCAATAATACCACCATCAGGATTAAAAGCATTAAGTACTCCTGTTGGAAAAGATCTATCATTACAATAAATTGTATCTTTAATGTACTTTTGATAGTCCAACATATTAGAATTAAACCAATTATCTACAATTACCTTAATTGCTGAATCATTAGTAGGAGCAAATAAACTATCAATATAATCATCTAAAGAAATGCCATTATTTAAAGTGAGATAATAATATGTTGCTTTTCTACTATTATTATCATTTATAGTAGCTGTATATATATATTTTAAAGACGTACAATTATCAGAAGTATTTCCACAAGTATAATGATAATTATTTAATTGAGAAAGATCAGTAGATGCATTCAATATAGTAGTAGTATCTCTTAAATAATATTTACCATCAATATATTCATAGTCATTTCCAAATAAAATTCCATTATTCATTTTTGTATAAAAATACATACTATCATAAAGATCATACATATATCTAGGATTATTACAAGTACCGCTGGCATTATTACATGTATAATACCCAATATCAACTTTATTACGCCATCCCCCTATAGACCAATCATTCCTATTAATTGAATATGTAGTACCTCCTACTGTATAAGTACCATCATTATTATCAGTTAATGAAGAACCATATAAGACAGGAGTATTAAAATCAGCAGGCGTTTGTCCATTAGATAAAGTATAAAAATAAAGTTGACCATTACCAGTACCTGTATTATAGCTACCTAAAGCAATAAAATACATGACAGAAGTATTATGGCATGTATAAGATCCATAAGACCAACAACCGCTAACATAGTATTTACCAACTAAATCATGTATATCTGTTTCATCATTATATTCAATTGGATCAATTAAATTATAACCATCTCTATCTAAAACAATTTCTTCAGAATAGTATCCTCTTTTAGGATAATCTCTAGTACTATATAAAGAGCTCATATATTCAGAAGATTCAAAATTTAAAGATGTAAGAGAAGGTTCTATTTCACCATACATATAACTAATATTAATAAAAGGTCTATAGTAAGCATAAGAAGACATATTTTGAATAGTTGATAATTCATATGTTGAATTTGTACATAGACCATTATTATCAACTTTTCCATAATACATTAATTTAACATCTCCTGTATCTGTAGTTCTAAGTATATTAAAACATTGTCCTCCAAATACAACTAAATTATTCTTATTTCCTCTATAATAATAAATTGGCTTATCATCATTAGCAGTCTTATAGAATTCATAAAAACCATTACCATTAGTTCCATTAATATCTGAAACACTTCTATTCTTCATCATAGAATAAATACTAACAGGTCCTTCTTGTGCAGTTTCATCTGCTTGTATATATTCAAATTCTAAAGAAAGATTTAAATTTAAGTCAGAAACTAATAAATCATCTTCTGATAAATCTTCATTATATTCTACTCTAACAATCAACATAATTTTATCTTTAGCATGTAACAATTGATGTTCCCTTATTTCACT
>JAFWRK010000082.1 GCA_017519965.1 Bacilli bacterium | reverse complement strand
CTATAATACTTTTTAAGTATAAAAACAATAATCATACTAAGAATAACTGATAAAAAATCAATTAATAGTTTTACCATATTATAATCATATATTTTTAAATAAGCATCAATCATACTATTAGAAATAAAACTTGTAATTAATAATTCAAATAATAAATAAGTTAAATAAAGAACTAATGATAAAGAAATTGTATCTAATAAATTATGCTTTAATAATACTTTTATTAAAGGTATATACATTATACTAATAAAAAATATAGAATAAGTAGAGTCCATAAAAAATATAATAAAAAAATAAAATAAACAATATAAAAGAAAAGGGAAAAAAATCTCTTTCTTATTCCTTTTCTTTTCTTCAAAAATAATCAAACCAGAATGATATGCATATAACATATTAATAAAAGATATTATAAAACTAAGAAGTACTTCCATTTAATTCTTCCATCTTTTCTTTTAATATCTTTTTATTATTTCTAGATAATAAATCTATCTCTTCATTATTAAAATATATTATTCCATCATCATAATTGATTCTTTTTATTTTATTTAAATTAACAATACAACTTCTATGTGTTTTAAAGAAATTAGTATCTTTTAGCTCTTCTTCTATTTCAGAAATAGTCTTTCTAACAACATAATCATCATTTTCACATACTACAATACTAGAATTATCTCTAAAACTTTTTTCAAAATATATTATGTCATCATATGGTAAAGAAAAATAATCACCTTTATAAGAAAAATTATAAGATGGCTTAGATAAAGTAATTTCTAATGCTACTAACAAAGCATTTAATAAATTATTACTTAAATCTTTGTTTTTACTAATAAAATCTAACATCAATATTTTTCCCGTAAAGCCTACTACTTTAAACTCTTCATGTGATGTAACAACTATTATTGGACTAATCCAATCACCACTTTTTCTAATTTTTCTAGCTAAATCTATACCATTTTTACCTGGAACTTCTACATCTAAAATGTAAACTTTATTACCCGTAATCGAATTAATATAACTCATAGTAGATTCATCATAATTATTTATTTTATGAATTCTATAATCTATTCTATGATTTAACATTAACTTATTAATTACTTCTTCATAAATATTTACAAATACTTCTTCATCTTCATAAAGAATGAAGTTCATTATATCACCTCTAGTTATTAAATCTAAGTAAATATCCATCTGGATCTTGTATTAAAAATTCTTTGTCATTATAGACTTTATCATCTACTCTATAAGAATGTGTTTCTAATTCCTTAAATATAGTTATATTATTATCTAATACTTTTTTATATAATTCTTCTACATTAGAAACACTCATACTTATATTAATACCTCTACCAAATGGTTTCTCTAATGGGCCAACATCCCAGTTACCATTCAATTGATCTAACATTATCTGATTACCTTCTAATTCAATAAAGCAAAAATTATTTTCTTCCCTTCTATAAACTATGTTAAAACCAATAGATAAATAGAAAGATAAACTCTCCTCTAAATCAGAAACAGATAATTCTGGAATAAGACTATTAAACTTCATAAAAATCACCCATAAAAAAAATTATAGCACAATAAAAGAAAAAAACTATCTGTTTTTTTACAAATAGTTTTTATTTTTTAAAATTATAATTATTATTCTTACTAACTCTACGTTTTAATGTAAGTGGTAACTTACTATAAACATCATCTATAAAATTATCTATATTGTTATCTTTAATTTTAAATTCTACTTTTTTCGAATTAGAAAACCATTGTTCAAATAATAATTCCATAGCGCCATTTAAACTACTAATATTATCTTTAGTAGGATCTTTATCAACTTTCTTATATCCACAAGTATCAATAGCAGTCATTTTATCACCATCAAACATTATATTAAATGGTAAATCATATATTAAAACATTTTCTTTAGATAACTTAAGTAAGTCTTTTAAAAATACTTTATATGCCTTAGAAAAGTTATCAAAGTTAAATTTACTAATAGTTTTAATATCAAAAGTATTTTCTATAGAGAAATAATCTTTACTAATAAATCTAGCTTTATATCCTTCTAAAGTACCATCAACTGCATACAATTCACTAGGAAAAGCAAAAGAGTCATTTTTAACTTCATCTTCAGTAATTATTTCGTATAAATTATATCTATTCTTAGTACTAAATTCAAAGAATTTATACACGTTATTATGTTTTCCTTGATAACAAGACCCTTCAGCACCACTACCAACAAATTTTATAGAGTTATTCTTAATAAATTTAAGTAAATCTTTATCACACTCAAAATTTATAATTTTCAATCCAACCATCCCCAATAGTTGGACATATTATATCACAAAATGACTTAAAATTCAACTTTTCTCTCCCAAGAGAGTTCTTTCTTACCAAAATGTCCATAATTAGTTGTAGATTTATATATTGGTTCTCTAAGTCCTAAATAATTAATAATTCCTTTAGGAGTTAAATCAAATTTATTCCTTATTTTTTGTATTATTTCTTCATCACTAATAGTATTAGTATTAAACGTTTCAACATAAATAGATATTGGTTCAGGAATACCTATAGCATAACTTAACTGTATTTCACAACGTTTAGCATACCCATTCCATACAACATTTTTAGCTAGTAATCTAGCTATATATGCAGCACTTCTATCTACTTTAGTTGGATCTTTTCCAGAAAAAGCTCCACCACCATGTCTAGCATAACCTCCATATGTATCTACAATAATTTTTCTACCAGTTAAACCAGAATCTCCTAAAGGTCCTCCAATTACAAATCTTCCAGTAGGATTAATTAAAATCTTAGTTGAATCCATTATTAAGTCTTTATCAACCACAAAGTTAACTACATTTTCAATTATTTCTTTTTTTAGCAATTCAACATCTTTATCCTCTCTATGTTGAGTTGATATTAAAATAGTATCAATTCCAATTACTTTATCATCATCATATAAAACAGTTACTTGAGTTTTACCATCTGGACCGATACCATCTATAATATTATTCTTTCTAACTTCACTAAGTCTTTTTGATAACTTATGAGCTAACATAATAGGTAAAGGCATTAACTCTTCAGTTTCTAAGCAAGCATATCCAAACATTATTCCTTGATCACCTGCTCCTCCTACTAAATCATTTGTACCTAAAGAAATATCTTGAGACTGCGTAGTTATATTAACAATAATATTACATGTTTCATAATTAATATCAAAATCACCAAAGTAACCTATAGATTTAATAGTTTCTCTAACTACTTTTTCTATATCTACTACACTTTTACTAGTAACTTCTCCAGTAATAAAAATAGTATCTTTACCAGCAACTGTTTCAATAGCTACTCTAGAATTACTATCTCCTTTTAAATATTCATCCAATAAACTATCAGATATTAAATCACATAATTTATCTGGATGACCTTCTGTCACGCTTTCACTTGTAAATAATCTTTTCATAAAAAACTCCTTCCATATATGTCTCAAGTATAAAAAAAGTTCATGTACTACATGAACTTTAACTATTAATCACTTAATAATCATCATTCAAAGTACTTCTACTTTGTCGGTATTAGCACCTAACTTAATAGGTTGCTGCGGAGTCATAAAGCCGATTCTCTCGTCCGCTCTTGATAACATATATGTCTATATTATAAAAATTGATAAATAATAAGTCAATATAAATTAATATGAATATGATTCTCTATAATATAGATTAACACTATAGCATTTCGGTAATAAGATAGATAATTCACTTCTAGTATGTGAACTATCAAAATCACTATCAGATTTATTAAAATAATAATAACTATTATTCCCTGTATTATCCCAGGTAACATCTACATTATAATAGCTATTTTCTATCTTAACCATATTCCAAGCATGATCTCCATAAGAATAACCAGTTACATAATAACAAGGAATATTTATTTTTTGAAGTATATATTGAAAAGCTTTAGAATAACCTGCACATACTGAGTTTTTAGAAACCAGAGCACTATAAGCACTTTGATTATTTAAAGAATTTTCATCATAGTTTAATTCTCTTACTAAATAATCATGAACTATCTTTTCTTTATCATAATCATTATTTGCATTCTTAGTTAAACTAATTATTTTTTCTACTTCTCTTTCAAATATTTCTTTATTATTATCTATATCATCATACAAGTTATTAAATTTTAGATTAATTTGTATGCATTTAAAATTATTATTATATTTATAAGAAAAACTATTATCTAACCAAAATAATTCTGGATGATCATATATCACAGACTCAATAACTAAAGAAATATCTTCATTATTTATATCTATTATAGGTTTAAAATCAGTATTATAATTAACTACATTGGCATATATTTGTCTATATAATTTCTTATATTCATCACCTAATAATCCATAATAGGGATAGTATAAAGTATCAAAGTCATAATCTTCTCCAGAATAACCTATTTTATAATCATTATCACTATCATTAACTAAACTACCTATACCACTAACAGAAACAATATTATCAAAATTAAAATTCTTAACAATATTATCTTTAACAGAAGAAGTATTTATATAATTTATAAATGTAGGATAAAAAAGATATAGTGATAATAATAAAACTAATACAAATAAACAACTTAAAATATAATTAATTAGTTTCATACTATCACCTCATGACTTACTATACTAACATAAAATAATAAAGAAAAAGAAAAGTACTTGTTATTTTTACAAGTACTTTACATATTATTCTCCAGGTTCTTCTAAATTATTCAACCATTCTTCAAATTCATATGGATTTGATAATATATCACCATCATATTTTAAAGAAAGTGATTTTTTTAATATACATCCAGTTACTTTTTCAATATTTTCAAATGTTCTTCCTAAGTATCCACCATTAGTGGCTACTGGAATAACTACTTTACCTTTTAAATCATAAGTATGGATAAAAGTATTAACAGGACTCGCAACACTATACCACCATACTGGAGTACATAATATTATTTCATCATAATTATTAAAATCTACCTCAATAGGTAAAATATCCGGTTGATAATCTACAGGAACTAATTTTTCTTCAGTTTGAACCACCTTATCATAATCATCAGAATATTCCTCTACTGGTTTTATTTCAATACAATCATAATTATATTTTTCTTTTATTCTTTTAACAATATCTCTAGTATGATTAGAATAAGAATAAAAAATAATTAATCTTTTCATAATAACCTCCAACCAATTACATGTATTATAACATACTATTCTTTTATATTTAATTCATTAACTTTATCAATAGTTATATTTAATACTTTATTTAAGAAATCTACCGTAAGGCCAGATAAGAAAGCATCTGGAAAATAGTTAATCTCACAATATCCTAAAACATCATCATATGTTTCTAAATAATCATTGCTCTTTAAAAAAGACAAATAATCTTCATACTTCATATTTCTAAGTAATAAAGTAAGATTATGATCTATTTTTTCAATTATATCATTTTGTTCTTTACTAAGTTTATTATTCATTCTTATCCTCATCTAATCTAGGTGTTAATATTTCATATCCATCACTTGTAACTAAAACAGTATGCTCATAATGAGCAGCATCTGAACCATCTAATGTTTTAACAGTCCATTCATCATCCATAAGATAAACATTTCTATGTCCAAATGTTAACATTGGTTCAATACAAATAACCATTCCTTCTTTTAATCTAGGACCTGTTCCAGGAGTACCATAATTAGGAACTTCTGGATCTTCATGCATATCTCTTCCAATACCATGTCCACATAGTTCTCTAACAACACCTAAATTATGTTCTTCAGCATATTTTTGAACAGAATAAGAAATATCTCCAATTCTATTTCCTGGCTTAACTTCTTTTATACCTTCATATAAAGCTTTTTCAGTATGTTCCATCAAATATTTTTTATTATCATCTATACTACCTACTGCATAAGTCCAGGCAGCATCTCCTTGATAACCTTTATATCCAATAACAACATCAATAGTAATAATATCCCCATTTTTTAATTTGTAATTATCTGGTATACCATGTACTACTGTATCATTAACACTAGTACATAAAGTAGCAGGATATCCTTCAAAACCTTTACAAGTAGGAATAGCATCATTCTTTCTAATAAATTCTTCACACAATCTATCCAATTCTTTTGTTGTAATACCTTCTTTAATATAAGGTTTAATAAATTGATGCATCAAAGATACAAGTTTACCAGCATGTCTCATAAGCTCAATTTCTCTAGGACTTTTAATTGTAATCATTACTTACACCCCATTTCGTGAAAATTATACCATTTTTTTATGATTTATAAAACTATTTACCTTTAAAATCAATAAATAAAGAAATAAGAGGAAATATTTCTAATCTACCTAAAAGCATTCCAAGACTCATTACAACTTTTGATAAATCACTAAACATACTAAAATTATTGATTCTAAAACTTAATCCTACATTAGCAAAAGTAGTAAATACTGCATTAATAGTTGTTTCTAAAGAATAACCATCAAAGCTAACTATAAACATAATAAATATTATTAAAATAGCATATAAGAAAAGAAAAACATTAGTACTTTTTACTACTTCATCACTAACTATTTGACCTTCAAATCTTATTGCTTCAACTCTATTTGGATAAATAATTTTTCTTAAATCTCTAATAATGCATTTGACACATATAACAAGTCTAGATATTTTAAAACCTCCACAAGTACTACCTGCACAAGCACTAATAAGCATTAATAAAAGAATAATTACTTTACAATTAGTTGGATAAATATTAACATCACCAATACTATAACCAGTACTAGTCATAAAACTACTAACATGAAATACTGCTTGTAAAACAGTTTCACCTAAGTTTCCAATCAAAGGTAAAGTATTGCATACAACTAATATAACTGCAAAAACATATAATAAAGCATATACCCTTAATTCTTCACTTTTAAAAGCACTTTTGATTTTTTTAACTAGAATTAAATAATAAACATTAAAATTAACTCCAAATAAAAACATAAATAAAGCAACTACGACTTTACTAAATACAGAATAACTAGCTAATGAACTATTTAAAACTGAAAAACCACCAGTACCAGCAGTACCAAATGATAATAATAGACTATCAAAAATATTCATTCCACTAATTATTAATAAAACAAACTCAGTAAATGTTAATCCAATATATATTAAATATAAATATAATAAAGTAGTTCTCATATTTGGAACTAATTTAGCTACTTTAGGACCAGGCATTTCAGCTTTTAGTAAGTGCATAGACTTATCATTACTAGCTAAAGGTATAATAGTCATTACAAAAGCAAGAACTCCCATACCACCTATAAAATGAGAAAAACTTCTCCAAAATAATATACTCTTATCTAAAACTTCTACATCTTTAAATATAGTTGCACCTGTAGTAGTAAAACCGGATACAGTTTCAAATAATGCATCAATAAAATTGCAATCACCATTTATAACAAAAGGTAAACACCCAATAATACTAATTAAAATCCATGATAAGGATACTATAAAAAAACCATCTTTTGCAAAATAATTCTTTTCTTCTACTTTTATTCTATTTAATAATAAACCAATTATTAAACTTATAGCTTGAGGAATTATAAAAGGTATTAAACTACTTCTACAAATAACTGAGACTATACTAGGGAATAAAAATAATATAGAAAAACCAACTAATACTTTACCAATAAATTTAAAAGCTATTTTTCTTCTCATAATCTACCTCAATATATCATTAATATCTCTTAATTTATTATTAGAGTTAACTACGACTACAGTATCACCATCTAAAATCTCATCATTTCCATCTGGAAATATTATATTTTTTTCTCTTTGTATTGCACTAATAATAATTCCATTTTTTAAATCCAAATTTTTAATTTTAACTCCAATTTTCTTAAAATCATTTAATACATTAAATTCAACCATTTCAAATATATTTTCATGATTATATATTGCTTCACAACTACTTCCACCAGAGTTTTCCATTGCTCTTACATATTGTACTATTTGATCACTAGCAATTCTATGAGGAGCTATTACCGCATCAATATTACTCTTTTCTACAACACCATCTAATTTGATATGATTAACCTTTGTTATTACCTTAGGAACATTAAGTGAATGTGCAAACATAGAATAAACTATATTTTCCTCATCAATACTAGTAAGTGCAATAAATGCATCTGCCTTTTCTATTTCTTCTTCGTATAATACTTCTTGATCAGAAACATCACCATTTACAATTGATACTTTAGGTAATAATTCACTTAATTCATCACATCTTTTTTTATCAATCTCAATTATCTTTACATTCATTCCCATATCTACTAACATTCTACTTAAATAAACAGATACAGAAGATCCTCCAGCAATCATAACATTATGAATCTTATGCGTAAATAAATTTAAATATTTAAATAAAGTATTTAAATCTTTTCTAGTACCAGTTATATGAATCTTATCATTTTCAAGTAATGTAGTATTACCTTTAGGAATTATAACTTCTTTTCCTCTTTCAATAGCACAAACTATTAAATTGATATTTAACTTTTTAGATAAAGAATCTATTGTAAGACGTATTAATTTACTACCTTTTTTTACTCTTAAACTTACAACTTCTATCCTTCCTTTTAAAAAAGTACGTGAATCTAAAACACTAGGAATATTTAAAGTTCTAACTATACTAGCAGCAGTCATTTGTTCAGGATTAATGACCATACTAAGACCTAAATCATCTTTTAATAAATTAATAGAATTAGAATATTCAGGAGTTCTAATTCTTGCAATAGTATGTTTAGCACCTAATTTTTTACCTATTAATGAACACATTATATTTGATTCATCTTTATCCATAACACTAATAAGCAAATCAACAGAAGAAACACCAGCTTCTATTAAAGTATTAGAATCTAAAGCATTTCCTTCTACATAATCTAAATCTAAATTATTAATTATATCTCTTTTATTAGAAAAATTCTTATCTAAAATAGTAACTTCATTTTCATCTTTTACTAATTGTTTTGCCAAATACTCTCCAAGCTTCCCAATACCGACAATTAATATTCTCATAAAAATCACCTATTCCCTATTATATCACTTTAAACAAAAAAGGAAACAAATGTTTCCTATAACTCTCTAGTATATTTACAATCAGGATAATTACTACATCCTAAAAAATCTCCATACTTACCATTTCTAACAATAAGTTTATTTCCACATCTAGGACACTTATCAATACTTTCCTTTTCAACAACTTTAGTACTAGCACTAACAGTATTACCATTTATTATTTTATCTTTAATCTCTAATAGACCATATTTAATTATTTCTTTTTTATATGTTTTAATTACATCATCTAAGAATTCTACTTGAGTAACTTTATCCTTAATATCAAGTGATAAAGTAGCTTCTTTAGTAAAACATAATATAGGGATAAAATACTTTTCATTTAAACCTAATAATTCAGATATTACTCTAACATTACTATGTAAATCTCTAACAGGATTATCGAAATATATCTTTTTATTATTCTTTAATTGAATCCATTGTAATTCTCTATCATCACCATAGATTTTTGAATCATAATCAACATATTTAACTATAAATATTCCATACTTAGAAATAATAATAGTATCAAAAATATATTCTTTTCTAGATGAATTAATATTAACATCATTCAAAACAATATAACTTTTTTTATCTAATCTTTTTAGTGCTTTATTAATACTAGTATTTTTCTTTAATTCTCTATAAAAGATAATAAACAAAATTATTAATACTAATAAAATCCAAAAAAGAGGATTATTTATAATATAATTACCAATTATTTTAATCATATTCTTCACCTAACTTAATTATAACATTGTTTTATAAATACTCACTATAAGTAGTTAGAAAACTTTCAATAACATCTTCAATAAACTTATTTACATCTTCTTCTTTAAATATTTTAAATTCTTCTATTTCACTACTAAAAGATACCTTATAGAAGTTATTTAACTCTCTTAATAAAGTATAAATCTTCGATGGATTTATTTCCTTAATAGGTACATGAAATTCTCCACTATCTAAGAATTTTTTATACTTATAAAAATTATATTTAAAATTATATTTATCAATTATATATTTATTTAATCTATTATAATCTCCATATAATCCTTCATCACTATGTTTACCCCAAAAATCCATTAATTTAAGTATTTTACCAGTTTTATTTACTTTAATATAAACATTATCTTTCTTACTAGTTGTAACATTATAATCTTTATCTAAAAAAGTAATCATCTTAGGTAAAAACTGAGTAAAGTAATAATAATCAGTATAAAGATGAAAAAAATATCCAAAAGCTACTATATCCATCTTTATATTATTTTTATATTTTTTTAAAAAATAGTCCAAATCTGGAGCTTCTATAGTAGAATCAATTACTGTTCTAAAATGAGTTATTCTCTTTCCTCTTTGTATTTGTCTTCTTAATTCTATATCATCCCAATTATCATCTATCTCAACTTGATTACAATCAGGCAATAAGTTGGCAATAAAAAACTTTGTTTTATCATCACCTTTTAATTTTAAATACTTAGAAATTTCTCTCCCAGCTACACTGTGTACAATAAAAGAAGGCACAACTATCACTCCCATCTTTAACTCTAATAATTATAACATAAAAATAACTCTAATTACTTAGAGTTATTATCTTTTTTAATTACTAATTGTTTTACTTTATTCTTATCTTTACCTATTTCATCCCAGATATCTTCTTTCTTAAATATTATTTCTTCAGGTGTAAAGTATTGTATATTGCCTTTCTTATCAGAATAAATATCTAAGAAATATGCTCCTAAAGCGTTGCTTAATCCTTGTTTTTGTTGAAACTGTGTTTTATCACATAAAGCTGGTACTAAAACACATTGTACATTACGATATGAGAAAGCATAACTTTTATGATAATGACCAATTAATAATATTTTAGGTTTATGTTGTGATTCTAATAATTCAATTCTTTTCTGTGGTTTATAAGACAATGATGCAGCACTTCCTCCTCCAGGATGATCCATAAATATTTTTACTCCATCAAGATTAAATTCTCCACAGTCTTGTCCAACATATTTCATATCTTGCCTACATCTAGGAATCCATTCACTAAGAGTAGACTGTCCATTTTTATAATGAGTTTCATCATGACTACCCAAAATATAATAAGTTGTAATACCATCTACTTTAGGATACATATCACAAACATATCTAGCTTGTTCATCAAATCCATGTAAAAACTGCTGTCTAGGATTTTCAGGTCTATTAGGGTAATTACCATCTACTAAATCCCCAATATGTAATACTATTTTTATACCGCGTTTATCACATTCTTCATAAACTCTATTCAATAAATGTAATTGATTATGAATACTACCAAAATGTGTATCAGATACAACACATATTTGATTATGTATCATTTTACCATCAAGAGGACTCATCTTCTTTAAAGAATACTTTTTAACAGGAATGCGCTCAAACACTTCTTTATCATCTTGTTTTATAATATCTATTTCTTTTCCATAGATTCTACAAGCCATTAAGACACCATCTAATTCTTTTCTAGAAAGATCAAATCTATATAAGAATTCTTCAACACTACTTCCATCTTTCATATAACGAAATAATTTATTAGTGTGCTCTAAACTTAATTTACTTGTCATTACGAACAACTCCTTTCTTTAAAACCTTAGCAGTCTTATAATCATCTTTCTTTGTAAGATAATAAGGAGAACTCATAGCATTAACGCTCAGTAAATTACCCTTTAAATCAGTCTTAACAGTTACATACCAGGCACCTACTGTATTAGAATAACGTCTATCATTCATTTTAGGTGTTGTTGCACATACAGATGGAACTGATATTTCAGTTACACCTCGATATGTAAATTTTTCCATTTGTAAATATCCACCCATTAGTAAAATATCAGGTTTATCTTCACTACGATATGAATCAATTTGTTGTTGTGGACGATAAGACACTGTATAAGTCTTACCTAAATTTCCAGCTAATATTTGCATAGCCGCATTATCAATCTTAACATTAGCTGATAAATTTCCAAGATATACAAAATCATCTCTTCCTTCAGCTAACTTTTTACCTATAGATGTAATATTTTTCTTTAAATGCTTAGAATCAGTTTTACCATTTACTAAGTATGTTTTCATTCCATCAATTTTAGGATAATTCTCTAGAATATAATCAATTTGTCTTTGAGTATCATCTAAGAAAGAGGTTTCACTATACATATTAGAAATATCATATAAGCCATTTGAAATATTTCCACACAAGAACACATTTTTATATCCTAATTCATCAGCTTTCTCATAAATATCATTAAGAATAGATAATTGTTGATACTTAGATCCAAAACGAGTATCAGCTATAGCAACGAACTTAAACTCATTATTCTTATCAGTATGGAATTCATAAGGCTTATTATCTTCTAATTCAAAATCCCCTCTATTAATCATATAAATATCATCATCTCGAGCATTAACAACAATATTTATACCACTATCTTGAATATACTTGACCAAAGCTAATGCTTCATATTCATTTAGTTCAAGCATTTCACATACTTTTTCAAGACTACTTTCTCTTTTTAATAATTCAAGTAACTTATCTTCTAATTCTTTACTCTTTTCCATATACCTCTCCCACAAAAAAAGATAACACACTAAAACATGTTATCTAATTACTCTTTTTACAGATACAAATATATTCATTCGAACCATCTCCATATCTTATATATAAAGTATATTATATATTTTTTCTAAATAAAAGATTAGTACAATAACTTTACATATTTTTATTTTCAAATTATAAATATGCTATAATTAAAATAATGAAAGTCTAAATAATAGGAGGTTCTATGAAAAACTATATAAATTTTTACTTTGATAATGAAGGTAAATTTACAGCTGAAATACATAAAGAAGGTAAATATAAAAAAATTAAACAAGAAAAAAACATATTAAAACTATTAGAAATAGCTCAAGACTATGGTTATAACATTCAAAGTGAAGGAACACTTACAAAATATGCACAAGATATTACTAAAGACTTTGATAAATATATGAGAAGAAAACAAAGATTAAAAGTATTAGGTAATATAACTAATAACATGAAAGTATCTCGTAAAAATAAAACATTAGGAAAAGCAGTAATAGCTGCTACTATCCTAGCAATAGTTGCAGTAAATGGAATGAGTAATAAAAAGAATACTAGTTTAGCTTTTTCAGAAGAAGACATTAATACTAAAACATCAACATCTCAAAATATAGATGATACTAATATTAAAACTACTCAAGATATAGATTTAGATGAATATGTAGACGAAATTACAAATAATGAAGAAGAACAAAAACAAGAAGAAGTAAAAGAAGTAAAAGAAACTAAACAAGAAACAACTGTACAAGGTGAAAAGAAAGACATAAAAGAAGAAAAAAAAGTACAAATAGAATCAATGTTACAAAAAGACTCTTTCCACTACTCATATGAAGATAGATCTACATCTACAAATGTAAAACAAGCCAAAAGATATGATGATATTTTTGAAAAATATGCCAATCAATATGGAGTTGATAAAGATTTACTTATTGCAATGGCTTCACAAGAAAGTTCAGGAGAACACTATAACAATTTAAGAGATACAAAACCTGCTGCTGGAATAATGCAAATAGAAAAAGCAGTTCATATAGGGCACTCTGTATCTGCTTATAACTTTAATACAGGAAAAGTTGAAACAGTACAAATAACACAAGATAAATTAAACGATGTTGATACTAATATTAAAATAGGTACAATGATACTTAGAGGATATATAGAAAATGCTAACTATAATATTCCACTAGCAATACAAACTTATAATATGGGACCAGGTAATATGAATAAAGTATTAAATACATGTAGTAGTAATGAAAAAATAGAAGTTAGTACAATGAAAAATAATCCAACAAACAACAAATGGTTAAATTATAGATCCCATATAAATGCTGGTGACTCTAAATATGTAGAACATGTATTTAGTTATCTAGGAGCAAAACAAGAACTATCAGTTAAGAAAAGAGATAATTCTAAAATAACTGTAAATATTAAAAACGACAATTTAAATAGTATACAAAAAAATTAAAAGTAGACATAAGTCTACTTTTTTTAAAAGTTCAATTTTTTATAAATAGTATCTCTAGTTTCCCTATAAAAGAATATAAATAAAAATGAAATAATTATTATTGATATTAAAAAACATATCCAAGAGACTAAATTATAAGTAGTTAATCCAAGTAATACCAATATACAAGGTAGAATTGATATTAATAAATTTAATACTATTAAATCTGAATATCTAGTAAAATAACTATCTCGTAAAACAATACCAATAATAAAATTAAATAATAATTCTACTATTGCTACAAAAGGTATTATTATATTTGTAATTACATAAGCCCTAGTAAAATAGAACCATATAAGTAATAAAACATCAATAATAAATCCATAACTTCCAAATAATTTTATTATATTTTTATAACTACTAAAAATATATTTTATAACACATATATTAGTTAATAATATAAGAATAATGTAGAGACTAATCTCTATTTTTTTGAAATTATGATATTCAACAAATACAGAAATAACAGATATTGCAACTGATATAAACAATATTACTTTTAATATCAAATTACTCTTATTCTTTCTAATATTGACAGGATAAATATTATCTTTATATTTACCATCCAATTTATTATTACAAAGAGGGCAATACTTATCTTTAGTATTAAATTGTATATTACAACTAACACACTTCTTCATTATTTAACCTCACTAACATTTATAATAGCATCAGTATAATTTGAAAAATATCTACAGAAATTCTTAATAATATTATTATGCTTATATACAGTTGAAATACCTATAGATAAATCATTCTTATAAGAACAAATCACAAATTGAAAACTACTAGTAGAATTTAATACATTTATATACTTAATATATTTATCTAATTTATTATTTAACTTAATTATTCCAATATTTGATAATGTTGTAGTTGTACCCTTTTGTTGAGAATATTTATCAGCAATCTTAATAACAATATTCTTTATACTTATAGGAACAAATCTACAAAATACATTTTTTTCAAAAGACATCATCTTATTAACTCTTTCAGCTAATTTTTCTTGATTAATATTATCTTTAAATTGTTTCTTTACTTCCTCTACTATTTCTTCTAAAGAATCATTCTTACTTTTAAATTTATAATAAATAAAAGCAAGTCCAAAGAAATTTCTACAACTTAAAGATTGAAAATAAGCCCTCAAATCAACAGGAATATCAATCTTAATATATTTATCTATATCCTTAATACTTATCTCATCTCTAATAGAATAAATAAGTACAGATACTAAAAATTCAGTTAAAGTACAATTATATTTATGAGATAATTCTAAAACTTTAGAAACATCTAAATGCATATCCATAAATCTAACACTATTCTTATAATTCTTTCTACCTTTATATAAATAAATCTTTTTACTAGAACTCTTAGAAGTAGTACCTTTATTATAATATTTATCAAAACTATCTTCAGACTTCTCTATTTTAGAACTTATAGTAGAAATACTAATATTTATTTTATATTTTATTTTTAAATAATAACTAATTAAAGTCTTAAAGAATTCACAACTACCTCTACCATCAGATAATATATGAGAAACTTCTAAATTAATAATATTGTTATAATAACTAACTCTATATAAATAATCATCTGAATTATTATATAGTTTATAACAAATAGGTAAAGTTTCTAAATGTACATTAGGAATTATTTTATTTTCCTCTAAATAATACCAAAATAATCCTTTTTTTAGATTTACATTAAAATTAGGATATATTTCAACAGTATTATATAAAGCTTGTTGTAAAATAAGTTTATCTATTTTCTCAGTTAGTACAACAGAAAACCTAAAAACATTAGGAATAGTATTAGTTGCAGTTGCTGCAAAGAACTTACCTACATTATCTAGTTTATACCAATCATTATCCTGCATACTATTCACCACCATATTAAGTATATCATTTATTAAAAATAATATAAATTATTTTCATAAAAACAATAATCTGTTAAAATTATATTATGAAAGGATGGTAATTTTGAGAACAGTAGGAACAGTAGTACGAGGTATACGTACACCAATAATCAAAGAAAATGACAATCTAGAAGACATAGTAATTAATTCAATAATGGAAGCAAAACAAGAAGAAGGATTTAACTTTAAAGATAGAGATATCATTGCAATCACTGAAGCAGTAGTTGGAATAAGTGAAGGAAATTATGCAACTGTAGATGATATTGCACAAGATATAAAAAACAAACTAAATAGTCCAGAAGATCTAGGAATAGTATTTCCAATTCTAAGTAGAAATAGATTTTCTCTAATATTAAAAGGTATAGCAAGAAGTACAAAAAAGTTATATGTCCTATTATCATTCCCATCAGATGAAGTGGGAAATGGTATATTAGATGAAGATACTTTTGATAATAGTAACTACAATCTAGGAAGTGTTATTACAGAAGAAGAATATAAAAAGACATTTGGAACTTGGATACATCCATTCACAGGAATAAATATGATTGATTTTTATAGAGAATTAATCAAAGAACAAGGATGTGAACCAATATTTATATTATCAAATAATGCACTAGATATACTAAAATACACAAATAATGTAATCAATTGTGATATCCATACAAGATTTAAAACAAAAAAACTATTAAGTGATAATAATGCTAATGTTATAGGTTTATATGAAATACTTAATAAGCCAGTAAATAATAGCGGATATAATGAAAAATATGGACTTTTAGGATCTAATAAATCTACTGAAGAAAGACTAAAATTATTTCCTCAAACAGGACAAACATTAGTAGAAAATATTCAAAGAAGATTAAAAGAAACAACTGGTAAAACAATAGAAGTAATGGTATATGGTGATGGTGCATTCAAAGATCCTGTAGGAAAAATATGGGAATTAGCTGATCCAGTAGTATCACCAGCTTATACAGAAGGATTAAATGGTACTCCTAATGAAATTAAATTAAAATTTGTCTCAGATAATAAATTTCCAGACCTTAAAGGTAATGAATTAAAAGAAGCAATTAAAGAAGAAATAAGAAATAAAGATATTAATCTTAAAGGACAAATGATTACTCAAGGAACTACTCCTAGAAGGTTAACTGATTTAATCGGATCATTATGTGACCTAACAAGTGGTAGCGGAGATAAAGGAACTCCAGTAGTATATATACAAGGTTATTTTGATAACTTATCAAACGATTAAAAAAGTAGGCTTATGCCTACTTTTTTTATTGCCCTATTATATGATACTCACTCTTAAATCCATCTAAAAATACATCATACTTATATATAACAAGTTCACCATCATTATAAACTCCAAATGTACATCTATAATGATGTTCATCATTAATACTTTTACATTCAATATCGGTAGTTTCCATACCAGCATCTCTAAATACCTTAGATGGTTTATTAATAATTAATTCTGTTGCTCTTTCAACTGTATTAGAAGGTTCAATAATTATATAAATAACAAAAACAATTACAATAAAACCAAAAATTATTAATAATTTATTTTTTAAAGAAAGATTTTTCATAATTATCTCCTTATAACAAAATGAGCCAACATACGTCCGTTGGCTCTTCAGGGGGTTCGGTTGAATATACTCTCAAAGTTTAAATTATGAGAGATATCGGCATGTGATATTTTCTATCATCATGCACCTTAATTATATACACCTTTAATTACTGTTGTCAATGATTAAAAAAAGAATAAATTTCTATAAAAAAAGAAAATCTTTATATATCAACAAAAAAAGTATGAAAAAAAATCATACTTTATCCTTTTGTAATAGAAGATATAAATTTTTGTTTAAGTTCATCTGAATCAGTACTACTATCTAATAAATACTCCTCAGAGTCTTTCTTTGCTTGAAGTAATATCTTATAATCATTTTTAATATCAGCTATCTTAAAAGACATATCTCCAGATTGTTTAGTACCAAATAAATCTCCATGACCTCTTAACTTAAAGTCTTCTTCACTTATAATAAATCCATCATCAACAGTTTCCATTACTTTAAGTCTAGCCGTATCAGAATCACTTATTAATATACATTGAGATTTAGAAGTTCCTCTACCTACTCTTCCTCTTAATTGATGTAGTGTTGACAAACCAAATCTATCAGCATCAAATATTACCATTGTAGTTGCATTTGGTACATCAACACCAACTTCTATAACTGTAGTAGAAATAAGTATTTGTACATCATTATTTTTAAATTGTTCCATTATTGAATCTTTACTCTGACTAGCCATCTTTCCATGAACAATATCAATTCTATAATGTTCTCCAAAAGCTAGTTTCATTTGATCTCTTAATCTACATACAGTAGTTAAATCAGAATTTTCACTGTCTTCAATTAAAGGAGCAATAACATAAACTTGATGTTTCTTTTTTAATTCTTCATACATCATTTCTAAAACATCTTTTATCTCACTGTTTTTCTTAACATAAGTATCTATTTTCTGTCTACCCTTAGGTCTTTCTTTAATTATAGATACATCCATATCACCATAGATAGTTAATGCATATGTTCTAGGTATAGGAGTAGCACTCATATATAAAACGTCTGGCTTAATCCCTTTATTTTGTAAATTTGCTCTTTGATGAACTCCAAATCTATGTTGCTCATCAGTAATAACTAAACCTAAATTATTATACTCAACTTCATCTTGAATTAATGCATGAGTACCAATAACCATACTTACACTACCATCTTTTAGACCTTTATAGATATCCTGTTTTTCTTTTTTAGTAGTAGAACCAGTAAGTAATTCAATTCTTATTTTTTGCTTCTTTAAAAAGCCTTTTAAGTTATTATAATGTTGTGTGGCAAGTATCTCAGTTGGAGCCATTAAAGCAGATTGATATCCACTATAATGATTAGCTAACATACCTATAAAAGCAACAATAGTTTTTCCACTACCAACATCACCTTGTAATAATCTATTCATTCTATAAGGACTATTTAAATCATTTACTAAATCATCTACAGCTTTTAATTGATCATTAGTTAATTGAAAAGGAATAGTTTCAATAAACTTATCAATTAAAGATCTATCAATATTTCTTGTTAATCCAGTACGTTCCTTTTTATTTTGATATTTTAAATAATTAATCTTAAACATAAATTCAAAAAACTCTTCATATTTAAGTCTAATCTTAACCTCTTTTAATTTTTCTGCAGTACTTGGATTATGTATTATATTTAAAGATGTTTTTTTATTCAAAAAATGATACTTATCAATATACTTATCAGGAATATAATCATTAATATCCTTTCCGTATAATAATAAAGCCATATTTATATATGTTGATAAATTCTTATTAGTTAAACCAGTAGTACAATGATAAACAGGTTCTATTTTAACTTTATTAGTCAAAGTACCTAATTTAATATCACTAGCTGTAATCACATTTTTTAATTTATCATATTTACCTATTACAGTAATACCAGTTCCAACTACAAGTTGGCTTTTAAGAAATGCCCTATTAAATATAGATACACCTACTACACCAGAAGGAGTAACTAATCTAAAATTCATCTTATTAAGACCTGCTTTAAATCTCATAAGCATAGGAACACTTTCTACATTTCCATCTATAACAATTCTATCTCCATCTTCCACTTCACTTAAAGTATTTCTCTCTAATATGTCATAGCGAAATGGGTAATGAGTAACTAAGTCTTCTATTGTATTTATACCTATTTTATTCAATAAAGAAAGAGATTTAGGTCCAATACCTTTTACGTCTTTTAATTCACCCAATATTACCACTTCCTTCTTGCATATTATAACACATTTTTTCATTTTCCACCAAAGAAAAAATGACAAAATTATTTTTTAATTTTTTTTGATTTTTTTATTGACTTTTTAGACCTTTTGCATTAGTATAATAATCACCAATTCGGTATTAGGCGAATTGGTCGCTAGTATCACACTAGCCAACCCCTTTTTATTCTTTTTGGGGGCCGCCTCTCAGGGGGGACGGCCTCTTGGATAGAAAATAAAAGAGATAGGAATGCCGCCTATCTCTTTTTTATTTATGTACTATTACTTTAGTTCCAACACTAACATTATCATATATAAATTTACTTGCAGATAAAGGTAAATTAACACAACCATGAGAAGCTTTATATCCAAACTTACTTCTCCAGTTATCAGCATCATGTAAACCCATACCTAGGTTAAATCTCATCCAATAATTAGAATATACATTACTTGATTTAAAGAATTTATTTCTAACCATTTCAGTTATTCTAAAATTACCAGGAATTGTTTCAATAGCTTCTTTATCCTTATTTTCCTTTCCAGTAACAGTAGATGCTTTTAATCTACAAACACCATCAATATAGAAAGTAAGTAACTGCTCAGTTGTATCAACTTCTACAAAAGTTTCATCAGTACTAACACCTAACTCATAAGCTTTTGATTCACTTACATTTTCATCACAAGAATAAACATAATTATCAGTAGATGCACCATCTCTTACATAGTAAGAACAAACATATCCTGAATGCTCATTAACTTGTATCTTATACCATATATTATTCTTACATCCAGAATTATTATCATATACTCTTTCAGTAGCAACATAATTTTTATTCTTAGCTAAAGTAGTAAGCTTATTAGAATTCTTATTAGGCTTTTCTCTAAGATTTAAAGGAGTATTAACACTAATAATCTTTTCACTAAATTCTTCTTCCATATCTTCATCAACACTATTAATAATTTTAGTATAAGAACTACAAATATAATTATTTTTATATGCACCAGAAGTAATTTTATAAAAACCATCACTACATCCATATCCTTCATAAGTATTAGGAGAAACAGATACTTCTTTTTCATAAACTAATCCACCTACAATAGATGATTTAGTACTAGCACTACTTCTAACATATAAACCTTTTTTAGTACTAATAGAAACTCTAATATCATCACTTGCAAAACAAGTAATTGGAATTAATAATATAATTAAAATAAATAATAATCTTTTCATAAGAACCTCCATAAGTATTTATTATAAACAAAAATAAAAGGAAGCACAACTTCCTTTTATTTTTTATTAAAAGCTAAAGATTCATAATATTTATATCTTTCCTCAGCATTCTTTTGGTTTTCATCCAACATTTCTTTATAATTTTTATTTAATTTAGATAAAGATTTATATCTATCTTCTCCTAAAATAAATTCTTTATATTTAGAAAAATCTACACCACTATCTAGCTTAAATTCATTAGTTGCAGGATTATAATGGAATAATGGGAAATAACCTGAAGCAGTAGCTGCTTTCTCTTCATTAATACTATTCTTCATTCCCTTAATTATTCCTTGAGCTATACAAGGACTATAAGCAATTATTATAGATGGTCCATCATAAGCTTCAGCCTCTTTTAATACTTTAATAGCTTGCCCAGGATTAGCACCTAAAGAAATAGTTCCCACATAAACATGTGGATATGTTAAAGCAATCTTTGCTAAATCCTTTTTAGCAGTATTTTTACCAGCACTAGCAAATTTAGCTACAGCACCAGTTCTAGTAGACTTAGAAGCTTGTCCACCAGTATTAGAATATACTTCAGTATCTAATACTAAAATATTTATATTTTCATGATTAGCAAGAACATGATCAATTCCATTATATCCAATATCATAAGCCCAACCATCTCCACCTATTAACCAATAGCTTCTAGGTATTATAAAATCTTTTAATTTTAGTAATTCTTCTAATCTAGTTTCATCTATTACTTTCATCAATTCTTTAGCAGTTTCTTCAGTAACATTTTCAGCATAAGCCTTATATATAGGTTGCTCACTCTTCTTTACAACTTTAATATTATTATTAATAATTGTAACAATTCTATTTTTCATAGCTAAATCAGCAATTTTCATACCATAACCAAATTCAGCATTATCTTCAAATAAGGAATTACTCCATGGAGTCTTCCATGCCATAGAAGGCATACTAGCACTATAAATTGATGAACATCCAG
Source organism: Bacilli bacterium (assembly GCA_017519965.1). The sequence continues at coordinate 20,692 of JAFWRK010000082.1, read as the reverse complement.
TAGCATTAGCAACTACCATTCTATTACCAAATAATTGACTAACTAATTTTAAATATGGAGTTTCTCCACAACCTGCACAAGCACCTGGGAATTGGAATTTAGGAGAAACAAATTGACTACCTTTAACTGTATTAGTAGGCATTACATTTTCTTTTTCACTAACTTCTTCAATTAAATATTTATAATCAACATCCTGTTTAGTTGCTTTTAACTCATCTTTCATCTTCATTACAAGAGCCTTAGCACCTTTTTTACCAGGACATATTTCACTACATAATCCACAACCTGTACAATCTGCAGTACTAACTCCAATAGAAAATTTATAATCTTTATCTTTTATATTAGCGTTAATTAAATTATTATTTAAACTATCTGGAGCATCAATTACTTCTTTCTCATTTAATAAATATGGTCTAATAACTCCATGAGGACATACTAAACTACATAAATTGCATGATATACAATTTTCTGAACAATAACTAGGTACAACATCACTACTATCACGTTTATCATAACTACTAGTACCAGCCTCTATTCCACCATTTGCCATCTTAACAAAACTACTAACAGGTAATGAATCTCCCTCCATAGAATCTATAATTTGATACATATTCTTTTTATTTCCATAGTCTTCATCAAAATCAACATAAGGAAGTTTTAAAGGAGTTAATCCATCTAAAGCTAAATCAATTGCTCTAATATTTTTAGATACTATATCTCCACCTTTATTAGCAAACTTAGTAGTTAAATTCTCTTTAATCTTTCCAACAGCAAAATCAAATTCAATTATTTTACCCATCTTAAATATTAATGTTTCCATAATTGTACTAATTTTGCCATTAAGACCTACTTCATTAGCAATCTTATTAGCATCTATAGTAAATATTTTTATACTTCTAGTTTGTAATATTTTCTTATCATGATTACTCATCATACTTAATACTTCATCATGTGTTTTACTAGTATTAATAATAAATATACCTTTATCTTTAATCTTCTCAAGCATTCTTAATTTCTTTAAATAAGAATCTTTAGTACAAACAATTAATGTTGCTTTCTCAACATAATAAGTACTTCTTACAGGTTTCTTACTAAATCTTAAATTAGATATAGTAACTCCACCACTCTTTTTCGAATCATATTGGAAATAACCTTGTACATAAGCATTAGTATAAGTACCAGTAATCTTCATTAAATCTTTTGAAGCACTTACCATACCATCACTACCATAACCATATACTAAGAATTCTATATTATTAGTTGGTATATAAAATTTATTATCATAAGGAATTGATAAATTAGTAATATCATCTTTAATACCTAGAGTAAAATTATTATGCATATCTCTAGTGTCTAAAATATCAAACAATCCTTTTATCATTGCTGGAGTAGTATTCTTACTAGATAAACCATATCTACCACCAAAGACACTTACTTTAGCATCCACTTCTTTTATTGTTTTAACAACATCTAAGAATAAAGGTTCACCATTTCCTCCAGCTTCTTTAGTTCTATCTAATACAGCAATCTTCTTAACTGTCTTAGGTAAAGCTTTTAAGAAATACTTAGTACTAAAAGGTCTATATAAATGTACTTCAATTAAACCTACATTTTCTCCTCTTTTCTCTACTAAATAATCAATTGTTTCTTTTATAGTTTCACAAACAGATCCCATAGCAACAATAACTTTAGTAGCAGAAGGACTTCCATAATAATTAAAAGGTTTATAATCTTCTCCAGTTATTTTACTAACTTCTTCCATATAAGCATTAACTATATCAGGAACTTCATCATAGTACTTATTTCTTACTTCTGTATTTTGAAAGTAAATATCTTCATTTTGAGCAGAACCATGAGTTAAGGGTTTATAAGTATTTAAAGCTCTAGCTCTAAATTCATCTAGTTTTTTCTTATCAATTAGTTTTTTTAATTTTTCAGTATCAATTACATCTACTTTTTGTAATTCATGACTTGTTCTAAAACCATCAAAAAAGTTTACAAAAGGAACGCTTGATTTAATAGCAGATAAATGTGCTACTCCAGTTAAATCCATTACTTGTTGTACTGAAGAAGATGCAAGCATTGCAAATCCTGTACTTCTAGTTGCATATACATCTTGATGATCTCCAAAAATAGATAAAGCATGAGTAGCTAAACTTCTAGCTGCTACATTTATAACACAAGGTAATAATTCACCAGCTATCTTATACATATTAGGTATCATTAATAATAATCCTTGACTAGCAGTATAAGTAGTAGTTAAACATCCAGATAGTAAAGATCCATGTACCATTCCAGCAGCACCAGCTTCACTTTCCATCTCTACCACTTTAACAGGTGTATCAAAATAGTTTAATTTACCTTCATTACTCCATTTATCAGTAAGTTCAGCCATTGGAGATGCTGGAGTAATAGGATATATTCCAGCTACTTCAGTAAAGTTATATGAGACATAAGCAGCTGCCTCGTTACCATCCATTATTTTCTTCATGTAAAAACCTCCTATATCTATATCTCAACTGTATTAATTATATAACAAATAACAATAAAAAAAAAGACGATTAGACAAATACTAATCGCTTAATTTATAAATCAAAAAATTCTGGTTTATTAATAAAACCATAAACTTTAGAACTATTTTTATTAATAACATCACAAAAACCAGTTACTATATTTTTAATATAATCTACTTTTCTAACTTTAGATAACCATCTCTCTGGAATAGAATTAACACCATATATTGTACCAGCCATACTACCAGTAATAGCAGCTACTGTATCAGTATCGTCTCCCAAAGAAACAGCTTCAACTATTGCTTCTTCATAACTATTTGTATTTAATAATGTCCACATACTAGCTTCTAATGTATCAACAACATAACCTGTAGATTTAATAGAATCTTCATCTAACTCTTTTAATTCATGTTTTAGAATTCTTCTGTATTTTTCAACAGTTTCTTCAGAAAAATGTAACCTATATCTTTCAATATCTAAATCATAATAAGCATCTTCTTTACTCATACCATTCAATAGATTATTCATATAATCATTATAAATCAAACAGCCCAATAAACTAACTTCATGTCCGTGTGTTAAAGATGAATAATTAGTAACAATATCTACTTTAGTAGAATAATCAATATTACTAAAATGTAGATAATAAGCAATAGGTAACATTCTCATTAATGATCCATTACCATTAGACATCTCATCTTTTCCACCACAATCTACTGGGTGCATTTTATTCTTATAATAATTGTCTATTGCATATCCAGTTGTAGATCCAACATCAAAAACTTCATCAGTAGCAGTATATTTCTTATTAAATACCCAATCACAGTATTTACTCATAATATCATCATAATTAATATTTTCACATTCACGAATAGAATCTAATGTTGCTAGTGTCATAGAACTATCATCACTCCAAGTACCTTCAGGAACTGGATGACTACCATTTCCTATCATTTCAGTAAGCAAATCTCTTTTTCTTTGACTTCGTATAGTAAATTCCACCGGAACTCCAAAGGCGTCTCCTACTACAAAACCTAATACACCAGATTCAACTATATTTAAAACATCTTGATTTTCATTCATATCATTATTCTCCTAACTATAATAATTATACTAAATATAATAAAATAATACAAAAAAACAGAGTAAAACTCTGTTAACTAATATAATTAATATATTCATTTAATGTAGTACTATTATGAATAGTAATTCTAGGTATTTGAAATAAATCAATACCTCTAGTAGCTTTCTTTTGTCCACCAGCAAAAGCCATTTTAAATCCAGCTTCTTTTAATACACTAATAGTATAATTATTGTATTCATAAAATGGATAACAAAAAGCTTCAGTATTATCTAATGTTTCTCTACTCTTTTTAAAATCTTCCAATAATGCATCATGCTCTAAGCATTTAATCCATCCACCTTGTCCTCCAGGGCATTTACCTCCAGTATGTAAATCATGAGTATGAGAAGCAATCTCCATATAAGGAGAAGCAAAAGCTTCTTTAGGATACCATGAAGAAACTAAAAATAAAGTAGCATTTAATTTATATTCTTCAAGTAATGGAATAAAGTGTTCAGCCCTAGCACCATCATCAATAGTTATTAATATAGTATTTTTAGGTAATCTAAGTTTACCTTCAATATATAATCTTAATTCAGTAGTATTTATAGTGAAATAATTATTACTAGTTAAATAATTAAAATGAGATCTAATCTGTTCTTCACTATGACATATTATTTCATTACAACTAGTATCTCCAGGAAAATATATAAAGTGATAACAAGTAACAGGAATACTACTAGCTTCAACTACTTGATTATTACTCTTATCATATGTTGAAGCAACATCATTATTATTAATAAAATATAAATTATTAAAGTATTCAACAAAAACTCCATCATCATCTTTTATGATAATTGGTAAATCTAATGAATAATTTAATTTATAAACCTTAGTACTTTTATCTTTAGCATATAAAGTAACACTATCTTTAGTTTTAATATTTGAATCAAATAATAAGTATTTTTTATATCTATCATCTAAAGCTATATCTTCATCATACTTTTTTACATCCTTATAACTAATATATAGATCAATATTTTCTATATAAAAATATTTAGTATTATAATCTATATTTTCATTATTTTTATTAGTTAAGATTAGTTTGGTATCTTTATACACAATACCAACTTCATCATATTTATTGTCAACCATCTTATATAGTTTAGTATCTTTACTAACTATTACTTTATCACTAAAATGACTTTTAATATCTTTAGTTAAAAGTTTTTGTTTAGCTAAAATCAATTGTTTATCTACTTCTTCTTTATGTTCTTTATAAACAAAAAAAGAAAAAGTACCTAAAGCAATTAGAATAATAATTATAATTACTAAAAATTTCTTTCTCTTTTTCATATTAGTCTCCTATTAATATGTTATACAACCTTCACAAGCTTTACCAGTTTTATTAGTAGCAATCCAAGCATTTGATACAGTTCTACCACCATATTCTCCACCTGCACTAGGTTTATTATATAATTTACCATTTACAGACATAGTAGAAGAAGCACCACCATCTAAATTAGCAGCATTATATGCTCCATATCTAAGTAACATTTCTATAACATCATTCATAGTAGCACCAATACTATATCCAGGAAGTCTACCTTCAATTATTAAAAATAAAACAATTCCATCTCTTCTTTGAGCAATTACACTTCTAGGAGCAGTACCCCATCCACCATCACCATGAATCTTAGATACTTTACCATTAACTATTAAATTAGGACCAAATTCAACTGCATCAACCATACCTTTACTAATAGCTGTAGCAGGATCATCATTTGTTAACCATAATTTGTGTTCTTTAGTAAAACCAATTAATTGTCCAGATCCACCTGAATGAGTCCAAACAAGCTCTCCATTATTAATAATAGCACCATATGGTATTGATCCATTACCCCAACCATCTAGATCTTCGAATCCACCACCATTGATTCCAACTAGTCCACCATTTTTCTTACAAAGTGTATTAACACTTTCTCCAGCTTTTCCAAGCTTTTGAGGAATAGCTAAATCAACATCAGCAGGATCATAAATAACAGTTAAATAACCTTTAAATTTCTTTTCTTCTAATCTAATAATTTTATATACATCATTTCCAGGATTTCTAGTATATAAATCCTCTTCATATTTACTAGTAAAATGAGTCTTCTTAGTAGTATCACCAATTACAACATCATCTAAATTTACTTCATCAGTATTTTGTTCAATATAGTTCTCACTCATAACTTTATTAACTGTATCTTCATCATATAAAGTATAAGCTAAATACTTATGAGTCATAGTAGTCATTGCAGTTGGAATCCAAAATGCTTTGAATTCAGAAGTATTAATAACAACTAAAGCTGCAATCACAACTAAATCTAAAAATATAACACCAAAAGTAAACTTATGAACATGACGTTTTTTCTTTTCTTTTTTTCTCATTCATTTACCTCGCTCTATATATTCCATTTTTATCTTTTTCAATTCTATCTTTAGAAATAACACCTACAGGAGCAATATTCTTTATATCATTGACAGAAGCTTCTTCAAGTAATCCATAATTACGATAAACTAATACGTTACTTCCAACAGTAGATACTGTATTAGATAAGTAATATTCATCATTACCAGAATTATTATAATCAAATAAATTAGGCATTCCCCATCCAACAGTAACATGAGAAGAATAAATATTAGTAAAATCTAATGAAGTATCACTACTAACTTCTCCAGTATATAAAGTTAAATCACTAAAATATTTTTTATATGGATAATTATTAAATAGATTATTTAGATAATGAGCAGCACTCTTTTTATCAGTTGGATCATATTCACTATTAGAATTACTGTAACTAATAGTTTTATCTCCGACAAAACCAGCAAATACAACTTTAACTAAATTACCTTTATCATAAAAAACTATCCATTTATCGTTACCAACCATTACATAGTTATCTACCATATTAACTTTTTCGCCTTGATCAATAACATAAGGATCATCTTTAGTTCCTACTCCACTAGAAATAATTGTATCAGCTTTAAAAGTAATAACAGGTCTAATACCATATGACTCATATAAATTACCATCTAATAAAGAGCCATCTTCTGATACATATAAGTTGTTATCATTTTCATTAACACCTATTAACCAGAAGTATTTAGAAATATTTAAAAAACTATTTTTACCATTAGCATTACTATAATCTTTAATACTTAATGTACTAACATAACTACTTAAATTTTCTTCTCCAGCAGTAACAGTCTTACCATCAAAAGTAGGTATATTATATTCAGTCTTAACTAAGAAGTCTTCTACATTAGGAATAGTATCATAATATACTCCACTACCCTCTATTTTTTCTTTCTTATCTAACCAATTATCCAAATTAGAATTAACATAATTACTATCTTCTCCCCACATAAACTCTGTAGCAATAGAATCAGTAATTACTTTAACACTACCATCATTATTAACTCTAATAATTCTAAATGTTCTATTAGCAAATTTTACATAGTTATTATCAACATTACCTTTAAAGTAATAACCATCAGTATCTTGATGTAACCCATCACCTTCAGTAACAGTATAATTACTATTAGTAATAGTACCATTTAATGTAACACTATCTTTTTCTATTTTAAAAGCTTGTTTACTATAATAATAGAAACTTCTACCTCCAAAATATAATCCAACACCAATAGCTATTACTAAGCTCAATACATTAAAAATTAATTCCTTTTTGCTATATGGAATTAACTTTTTCTTTTTCTTATTATTCTTTTTATTCTTCTTAATCATAAGCAGTACTCCATCCTACCTCTCAATTATAACAATTTTAGCAAATCCTTTCAAGGCATTTAGCCATAAAATCTCTTCAAAAATAATTCTTCATTATTATATTCTATTTTTATCAAATCTTGAAGAGTTTTTTTATTAATTTTTCTCCCATAACAAGAATTTACATCTCCAAAAAGGTATTTTTTAGAGTATTCAATATAATTTTCATCTAATAATTCATTAAAAAAATAAAAATATTTAACATTTTTAATATCGTAATTTCCAATAAATTTAATATTAAATTCATAAATTTTATTATTCTCATCTTTTAATTTAAAATTAGAATTATTTTCTTCTACTACTTGTAGCTTCTTCATCTTTTGAATATTCTTCTTCACTAGTTCTTCTAGCATTGTTATTAATCACCTCAATCATCTTATTAGTAACATCCATTCTACTTCCAAAAGCACTATTAATATAATTCTTCAATTTTGGAAAATACGGATCAATTTTCTCATTTAAAGAAAAGAAACCATCTCCTATATGCTCAGCATTAGGAATATTTAGATATTCAGCTTCTTCATTCAAATAGAATGCCTCATTACCAATACTTTCAACTGAAGGTAAGTCAACACTAACAGCACTTTGATTATATTGAAAGAACATTTCTCCTACACTTTTAACATTCTTAAATGAAACTTTTTTAATAATATTATTATTAGATAAAAACATATCACCGATATATTCACAATTATCTAACACAATATTAGTCATATCTTCATTTTCATTCATAAATGAATTTCCTATAGATTTACATTTTGCAAAAGAGCAATATTTAGTATATATTGACTTAGACATATATTCATCATCAATCTTTTCTATATCATTATTAACAACACCAATAATTCTACTATTATCATCAACACATATAATGGTATTTTCATTTTTACTATTATTTAAAGTAAGGATTATTTCATCTTTTTCAACTTTATCAAAACCAATACTATTTAAATCATTTTGACAAAAAGAATCATATAAATTAGGATCATATAAACCAATTTTTTTATCTTTATAATCTAATAAAAAATAGTCAATCAATTTATATCTACTACTATCAACTTTTAAAACTTTGTCATGATCAATTATTACATTCTTTGGACAATAATATATGCCATCAATCTCATTATTAAATTTATAAAATCTTCCATCAGGCCCTAAACAATAGTTTTGTGATTTAATATAATACTCTTCAAAAATGCCATCTTTTTCATAAGCAATATTTAAATTGTATTCCTTTTCAAAAGCTTTTGTTAATCCAACAATGATATTATCTAAATTATTAACAAAAGTAGCATCAGATGTACCTACAACATGATTATATCTATTTTTTATAGACAAAGTATTATATTTACCTTTTTCAAATTGAATACTAATAACTGAAGTACCATATAAATCTTCTCTATATGGTTTTGTAAAATCCTTTCTATTGATTTTATCCACATCTTTTTTAACAGCAAAAAATATATAGTTTTTATTTATTCTTTCAGGATCATCAAAAGTACATATTTCTTCACCTTCAGCATAATACTTTTTAAATTGTTGTACATCATCATTAGAATGACATTCATATAAATCATATCCAGCTTCATCCATCAATTCTTTTACACTCTTACCATTATCAACATGTTCATATTCTAAATCAAAAAAACTATAAACATATTTTTTAAAGCTTGACTCTTTATTTTCTACAACATCCTGATATAAATTATGTTGAGGATAAAACTTAGACAATAAGAAAATAGAAAGTGCTCCAGGTTTATCTAAAATAACAGGAAATAACTTTCTACAAGCCTTAGCCATTCTCTCTCCATACTTTTTCTTTATTATTTCATAATCACCTTTCATGAAATCACCACTTATTATTATTATAACAAAAAAAGAAGAAAAATCTTCTTTATTTTATAATATCATGTTGTTGCTGATCAAAAGTATTATCATATGACCAACCGCTAGAATCACTAGTACTATGTTTTGCATAATTCCAACAATTTGCAAAAGAAAAATTACCATCTAACCAACCCATTACTACATTTATAATGAATGGTAACATAAAAAATATTAGTAAAGCTAAAAACCAATTCTTTATCCAACTTTTAGCTTTTTTATTTTCTGGGTCAACAGTCAATTTTATAAGTGTTTTTACAAGTCCGATAATTGCTATTATAGGAACAACTATTTGAAAAAGTAACATAATCTTTTGTACAATTGACAAAATATTAGCTAAAGCAACATCATTGCATCCCTCTACTAAACCAATTAACATAAACTCACCTCTAAAGAAATAATATCATACAATTTATAATAATTCCATATTATTTGACAATCCAAAATGTAGGCATATCTCTAAGTCCATTAGAACCACCTGCAACTGGAGTATTAACAATTTTTTGATTAATAACTAATTCAGAAGAGCTACCTCCATCTAAGTTAGCAGCATTATATGCTCCATAGTTTTCTAATACATCACATAAATCAATCATATCAGCACCTATACTACTAGGTATTCTTCCATTTATTACTAAGAATAATACAATTCCATCTTGTCTTTGTCCAATAGCACTACGAGGAGCAATTCCCCATCCTCCATTACCTTTAACAAAACTTCTTTTACCATTTATAATTAAAAATGGACCAAATTCAATTGCATCTCTTATACCATTAGCTAAAGCTTCATTGGCACTCATTCTACCTAACACTAGCTTATTTTCATTATTAAATCCAATGAATCCTCCACCAACTCTAGCATCTTCATAATCACTTACTAATTTACCATTACTTATTACAGTACCATGAGGTAATGCTCCATTACTATTCCAATCAGGATCATAAAATCCACCAGCATTCATAGCAACAATAGCATTTTCCCTTTTAGAAACAGTAAGAATATCTTCTCCTCTTGTACCCAAATATTTAGTAGTTGCTATACTAATTCTAGAAGGATCATATATTGCAACTAAAAAACCTTTATATCCACTTCCACTTACTTCAATTATCTTATATAAATCATTATCCGGATCTTTAGTTAAAATCTGTTTATCATATTCATTTTTATAAATACTAGTAGTATACTTTTTAAATTTAATTGCACTAGTATCTGTACTTTCATCTACTTCAATAACAGAATTAGAAGCTAAAACTTTATTAATATATTCATCACTATAAAACCATTTAGCTAAATATTGATGATTCATTGTAGTCATAGCACTAGTAATCCAGAAATTCTTAAATGAATCTATTGGTCCATATAATAAGAAAGCAAAAGAAGAAATACCCAATAATAACAATACTAATATAGTAACTAATAGCTTTTTAATTGGAGACCATTTCTTTTTTTCAGTTTTCTTTTTAAATAAACCCATATCTACTCCTCTTTACCATCATATACATTATCATTATTGTAATCTATATAATCTTTTTTTGTTTTATATAATGAAACGCTATTTGTACTTCCATTACTTTTTACATATTCATTATATTTATTAATATTCTTATTATAAAATTTAATATCAGTAACAAAATAATTAACTACTTGCTCATATATACTTTTATAATTACTACATTTGTTATTAACAACAGAATCAGGATAGTAAACATCAGAACATAATTTATCTAACGTAGAATTCTTTTTACTAATCTCATCTACTATAGCTTCATAGTTAGATAATCTATTCTTAACAATCTTATCTTGACTAAATAAAGTATCATAATAAAGATTACTTAATACTTCTGTATATAATAAATCTCTTTGTTCTTCATACAAACTAACTTCAGTAGAAAACTCTTCAAAAGTATTAGAAACATCATCCATTCTACTTAAAACAGTAGCTTGATCTTTTTTTAAATCCAAAATAAAAATAGAAACACATCCTGAGAAAATTAATAAAAGTCCTAAAGCAAACATCCAAAAAGGAAGACTTTTAAATTTCATATCATCACATCCTATATAAAATTATAATAAAAAAAAAGAGATTTGTATACTAATTAAACAAATCTTTTTCTTTCTCTTTAATTATATATAAAGGTCTTTTCTTAACTTCTAAGTATAATTTTGATAAATATAGTCCTATAATTCCTAAGAAAAACAATTGTACTCCAGAAACAAATATCACTATACAAGCTAAACTCGGCCAACCACTTACAGGATCACCATATAATATTGTTTTTATAATTATAAATATAATTGCTATAAAAGATATTAAACAAAATATTATACCCACAAAAGCTGATATTAATAATGGCTTAGTACTAAAGGAAGTAATACCTTCTACAGCATATCTAAATAACTTAATTAATGAGAACTTACTTTTTCCTTTTACTCTATTTGGAATATCATACCTTATCCAACAAACACTATAACCAACATAATTATAAATACCTTTAACATATCTATTATACTCACATAATTCTAATAAAGAATTAACCATATTTCTAGTCATCAATCTACAATCTCTTTCACCAGGATGACTTTTATATGAAGATAAAAAACTATAGATTTTATAGAAAAGTTTAGTACATATTCTTCTAATAAAAGAATAATTCTTATAACTATCACAATATAGAGCACAACAATCATACTCTGTATTTTCAAGTATTACAAACATCTCAAGAAGCAATTCTGGAGGATCTTGTAAATCACAATCCATAACAGTTACATAATCACCAGTACTATATTTAAATCCTGCTGCCATAGCAGCCTCTTTTCCAAAGTTTTTTGAAAAAGATAAATATCTAACCCTTCTATCCTTTTTAGCAAGACTTCTAAGATTAATAATAGTATTATCCATACTACCATCATTAACATAAATAATCTCTAAATCAAAATCTTTAGTCATTTTACTTACTTTATCTAATTCTTTATAAATACTTATTACATTTTTACCTTCATTATAACAAGGAATAACTACACTAATTTTCTTCATATGTTAAAGTTTTCTTTAATAGTTTTTTTATTATACTTTGATCAAATATAATAAACTTGTTAATTAATAAAGAAATGATAAAGTAAACTAAATAAATAATAGTAATATTTTTTAAGTTTATTAAGCATATAAAGTAAATAAAAATATTAGATAAATTATATAATATCAAATGGCTTATCTTAAACTTACTATTAAATATCCATTTAAAACATATAAAATAATTAATAAATATAAATACAAAGAAATGAAATCTCAAAATATTATGTATACCAATATTACTAGGAGTATAAAAGTATCTATACAAACAATTTTTTATTATCATAGATATTAGTACATATATAAATATTATAAAAAAGTATTTAATAATATAACTATACTTGTTATACCATGAAGTATGATTATCTTTTTCTATATAATTATTAATTAAATCAATCATATTATTTGTATTACTAACAAACTTCTTAGGTTTAAACGTCTTACTTTTTGTAAGTACTTTATCTAACTTATTGAAATCATTTAATCCTAATATATATCCATCATTAACAAATTCTTCAATAATTTCCTTCTGATGATCATTTGTATGCTCTTTATACTTTTTTAATCTAGGAGCAGCAATAACTTTTTTATTATTTTTTATAGCACTAAGTATAGATCCAACTCCTCCATGAGTTATTATTAAATCAGCCTCTTTAACTAATTTATCAAATTCATCATTAGGTATTAAATCAAATATTTCCATATTTGAAGATTCATATTTTGTATAACCAGCTTGTACTACAACTTTATCTTTAATATTACCCTTTTCTATTTCTCTATCAATTGCTTTAAGTAATCTCTCAAATGACTTATCTTGAGTTCCTAATGTTACTAAAATCATTAATAAATCCATCCCCCATACTCGCTCTTTGGAAACTCCTTCTTTAAGCTTTTCCATTGAACTATAAATTTATTACTAACAGGATATAATAGTTTACCTGTAACAGTTCCTTTATTAATACTTGCAAAAGTTTCTATAAATATAATTCTAGAACCAAATAGTTTACCAATTAAACATATAGGTCCTGCAGTATGAACACCAGTAGTAACTATATAATCAGGATGTATTTTTAAATATAAAAAGAAACTTTTAATACAATTATAAATTAATTTAAAAGGATAAGTTAACATATGATCTTTAGTTCCATATACTAAATAATTAACTCTTTTTGGATATGTATTTCTAAGATTTAGATTGGATTTAGTCTTTTCAGTAATAATATGATAATCATATTTATTAAACATATCTTTTAATTGTAATAATTCATTTAAATGTCCACCTGTACTAGCTACAAATAATACTTTCATTTAATTAATCACTTCTCTTCCTCCAAAATATCATACCAAAGTTTTATAACTTCATCTCCAGTATAAGCTTTAGCTTCTTCATAAGCATTTTTACCTAAAGATACTCTCAATTCTTGATCATCTATAAGTTTAAAAACTTTCTTCAAATATTTTGAAAAATCTCTATCTTTTATTAAATAACCATTTTCTCCATTATCTATTAATTCTCTAGCTCCTTCAGCAGAATCAAAAGCTATACAAGGAACTCCATGAGACATAGCTTCTATTAAAACTATTCCAAAAGACTCAGTAAATGATGTCATTAAATAAATTGAAGAATTATGTAAAATGTCATCTATATAATCTTTATTTCTAAATCCGTGTAAAGTAACATTATTACTTAAATCATTTTCTTTTATATAATCTTCAAGTTTTTTTCTTAAAGGTCCATCACCAATTATTTCTAAAGTCCAGTCAGGATATACTTCATATATTCTTTTATAAAGTTTTAATAAATCTAATTGTCCCTTTTCCTCACTAAGTCTTCCTACACAAACTAAACGTTTCTTATTAAGTCTAGATAAATACTTAGGCAACTTATCAATAATATTAGGAATGTATACACATTTACAATTAGTATCTTTAAGTCTATTACCATAATAGTCACGTAATTCTTTACTAACTAAAACAAAATAATCTAATCTAGACGCATATTTAGTAATCTTATCAGCATATTTTAAATTACCATGATAATGATTATGTTCCCAACCTATTTTAATTGCATCTTTAGGGCCATATTTTCCAAGCCAATCATCAAATATATCACGTGAAGAAATGATAATATCAGCATCACAATTTTTTATATAATTAACCATTGTATTTCTTCTTACTTTTAATACATCTATACTTTTATTAGCTTCTTTAACAATATTTCTTATTTTTCTACTTTTAACCGCTTCAAAAAATTCTTCTTTATTAGGTACTTTATCTTTAATCAAATATCTGACTTTTACTTTTTTATTGATTATAAAAGCAGGCTTATCATACAACTTATATGAACAAGCTATTTCTACATTATATTTTTCAGATAAAAGATTAGCTAAAGCAATAATTGACTTCTCAATACCACCATAACCTAAATGTAAACTTAAGATTGATATTTTTTTCATAATAATCACCTACATTTATTATAACATATATAAAAAATACAACAAATAAGTGTCAAAAATTTGACAAAAAAAAAGAGGTTACCCTCTATTAGTTGCTCTATTATCAGCTTGTACATATACAATATTTAAAGTAAGTGTTGCATTATTAAAACTTGAAAGTAAATCAGAATTACTATTTTTATATAGTACAGATAAATGAAGTTTCTTAGAACTTCCAGCTTTTAATAAATCGTAAAGTTTAAGTTCATCTCCATTTAAATAACTAACTTTATAATCAATGTATTTTGCTTGTTCAACAGAAAAGCCATATAATTCAATACTTTCTATCATAGCATCAATTGTTCCATCATTTTTTATATCAAACTGAAAACCATATTTATCTAGTGGTTTTTCTAAATGAACATCAAAAGATATTTTAGTCTTATCAGATAATATAGTAGCAGGTTTTTCAGCAGCAACAGTATTATCAGTATCCTCTACAATATTATCAAAGTATACACTCCATTTCATAGGAGATATACCAGTTCCACCATTAATTCTCAAATTAGATGATAAATAACTGAATCCAATTGAAATAAAAAATATAAGTATTAAAACAATCAACAAAGTTTTCTTTTTATTCTTATCCATAAAAAACACATCCTATATATATAATACCACATTAATTAATTAAATATCTATTCTTATAATCAAATATTAATAAAATAAATTCCACTAAAAATAGTATTATAAATGGAACAATTGTAATAACTATAAATCCTAATCTAGAAAGTATAAAACCAAAAATATTAACTCCATTAGTAATCTTATTTCCATTCCATCTTCCCAGTATTAAATCACCACTAATATTTTCTTGCTCAGAAGAATTATTCTGTTGAACCATAAAAATATAAGAATCCTTATTATCATTCGAATATCCATCAACTATTTTAGCAATTTTTACATCAATATCTCCATTTACATCAGAAGTTAAATATGCAATTGCATTATTAATATGATAATTAGAAGTATTGTCTTTAGATATTAATACAACATCATTCTTTTTAATATCAGGATTCATATTATTATCATTTACTTCTACAAAATATAAATTATTAAAATGAACTAAATTATTCTCATCTCTAGAAACAGAACAATATATAATAAAAACTCCAACAATAGTAGTAATAAAACAAATTATATATAACATTTTTTCAAGTATTTTAAAAAACTTATACATTAATATCACCTTATAAAGAAAAAAAGCTTTAAAGCTTTTTAATTATTATTGATTAACAACAGTTCCTGGATTTACAGGTTGTACTCCTGCAACTGGTGTTACTGGTACACTAGGAGCAACTGGTGCTACAGCTGGTGTAGGAGCAACTACAGGTTGTACTGCTGGAGCTACTGGAGCTGGTGCTGCAGGAACTACAGGTGTAGGTTCTGGTACAGCAGGTGCAACAGGAGCTGGCGCTACTGGAGCAACAGGTACTTCAGGAACTACTGGAGAAACAGGTGCCTCAACAACAGGTACATTAACCTGTGGAATATTTTGAGTATTCTCTAAAGGATCTGCTCCACCATATATTTGATGAGTAGGATTATTTTCAATTTCTACATTAGTACCAACAGCTGGATTAGCTCCTCCATAAATTGGAGCAGGTTCAGCAGGTGCTGGTGCAACTGGTTCTGGAGTAACTACAGGTTCTGGAACAACTGGTGCTACAGGCTCTGGAGTTACTGGAGCTGGTGCTGCAGGAACTACAGGTGTAGGTTCAGGTACAACAGGTGTTTCAGGAACAACTGGAGTTGCCTCCTCTATTGGTCTAATATCTAATGGAGGTGCTATAGGAGCAACTTCAACAGGTGCTGGTGCAGATTCAACTGGAGCTGGCTCTTCAGCAGGTGCTGGAATAACTGGAACAGCAGGTGCAACATCAGTACTAGCAGTAGCTGCCATAACTGCAGCTGGATCAACTACTGGAGTTGGTGCAGCGGGTTCTACTGGAGCAACTGGCTCAGGAACTACTGGAGCAGGTTCAACTGGAGCAACTGGAGCTTCCATAGGTTGAACTGGAGCTTCAGGAGCAGCAGGAGCAACTGGTGCTACCTCAGGTGTAGCAGGTGCAGCATTCTCAACTGGTGTCTCAGGTTCTCCTTCACCTTTCTTAGATTTTTTATTTGTTACTAATAAAATAATTAAAGCGATAATTAATAAAACTACTCCACCTGTAATAAACATTCCAGGTAAGCTTAAAAACCATCCAAAATTAAAATTCATATATAATCAGACTCCCTCTATTCTTATAATCTAAATTAATAATAACAAAAAAATGTTTGGAATGCAAACATTTTATTTCATGTACAATAATTTACATTGTAAAAAATGTATATTATTTATCTAATTTAAAATTACTCCATTCGCCAGTACTTTTAGGATATAACGAAAAAGTCATTTTTTCTTTACTTACAGGATGTGTAAACGATAAAAAATATGAATATAAACATAATTGTTTCATATCATTCTTTCCATATCTTTGATCTCCTATTAAATAATGCCCTCTACTAGCAAATTGAACTCTAATTTGATGATGTCTACCAGTCTTTAATTCAATATCTACAAGAGATTCATCAAATTTTGAATTATATTCAACTAAATTATAACTAAGAATAGATTCTTTACCATTATCACTCACAATAGTATTTCCATTATCTAATTTTTCTAACTTATCAATAAAGGTACCACTATCATCTATCTTTCCTTTAACAATAGCTAAATATTTCTTTGTTATAGTATGCTCTTGGAATTGTTTATTAAGTCTACTAGCTGCTTTACTACTACGAGCAAATACCATAATACCACCAACTGGTCTATCTAATCTATGGATAAGACCAATATATACATTTCCAGGTTTATTATATTTAACTTTAATATATTGTTTAACCATAGTAAGAAGATCTAAATCTCCAGTAGCATCTCCTTGACTAAGTACATTAAAAGGTTTTTCAACTACAATAATATGATTATCTTCATATAAAACATTAAGATTATTCATTTTCTTCCCATCTTCCATATATACCACAAGGTAATACTAAATTATTATTCTTAATAGGAATACCTACTTCTCCACAACTAACCATTCCTGAATATTTTTTATCCACATGAATTGTTAATAAGTTTTCTAATACTTTAGAAGATAATCCAGTTGTATAAGAATTAATTAGAAAAAATAATGGTTTATCACTCAATAACTCACTGCATCTTTGTACTAAATAGTTTAAATTCTTTTCAATATCCCAAACTTCTCCATTAGCACCTCTACCATAACTAGGAGGATCCATAATTATAGCATCATATTTATTTCCTCTTCTAATTTCTCTTTCTACAAATTTTAATACATCATCAACTATATATCTTATATGATCTCCTTGATATCCAGAATCATTAACATTTTCTTTACACCAATCTACCATGCCACGAGAAGAATCCACATGAGTAACATGAGCTCCAGCAGATAAACAAGCAACAGTTGCTCCTCCAGTATATGCAAATAAATTTAATACTTTTATTTGTCTTTTACTATTTTTAATCTTCTTAATCATAAAATCCCAATTAACAGCTTGTTCTGGAAATAAACCAGTATGTTTAAATCCCATTTGCTTAATATTAAAAGTTAAATCATTATATTTAATTTTCCAAGAAGCTGGTGTAGACTTAAGATTTTCCCAATGTCCACCGCCTTTATTACTACGATAATATACAGCATTAATTATATCTTTATACTTATCAATTAATTTACCATTATCCCATATAATTTGAGGATCAGGTCTAAGTAAATAAATATTTCCCCATCTTTCTATTTTTTCTCCACAGGAAGCATCTATTAATTCATAATCTTTCCATTCACTCGCAAGTAACATAAAACTCACCCCTATAATTATACCATACTATTTTTTCTTCTTTATTAACACCTTATTAGATTTATTTCCATAATTAGGATAAATACTTTTTAAATAGTTATAATTATCAATTAAATCACTATTATCATGTACATACTTATAATTATTTTTCTTATTATATTCTCGATAAAAAATATAATTATCATAATCAGTTAAAAAAGCCTTATAAATACTACTCTCTAATGCAGCATATCTATATAATAAATCTTTACTATTTTTATTAAACTCATTAAATATATCTAACTTATAATCAACACAATTATTAATTAATTCATTTTTTTCTAAAGAACATTTTTTATCTAATGAAATAAAATCTTCCAAATCTTTTATAGCTTTTTTATGAATATTGTCTCTACTCTCTTTGATACACTTCAATTGATTAGAAGAAGCGTTATTAGAATAATACTTATTATCATAATTATTACAAAGATATCTATAATATCTTCTAGAATTATCTGACTCTTCTGCTTTTTTTAATAATAAATTATAATCATCAATAAACTTAGTAACATCATCAATATCATTATCTTTAAAAATATTACTTTTACAATCTTTAAGATACATAGTAATCCCCCTTTAAAAAGCAATCATATTATATCATTTTTTCATAAAAAAAGAAAGATTTAATTGTTTACATTAAAAATCTTTCCATACTTTGTTATTAAAGTAGAACCGTTATATGCAAGTATTTGATCATACTCTTCAGTTAATTTGTCATCTAATGCCATTTCATAAACACAATTAACATCTGCATATTTAGAACATTCTTCACTATTAGTAACTTTCATTCTATAATAACTATTCTCAGTCTTTACAAAAGTAGATGTAGAAGAACCATTATAATTAAAATCTATAATAGTAGAACCATAATCATTATAATCATACTTTACATAACTATTAATTAAAGAATAATGATTATTTTTATCCTTGGTAATATCATATTCATATATATTACCATTTCTTTTTAATACATAATAAATTCCTTCTTTAGAATTAATAGTACTAGCTTTAACTACATCATTTTCTTTTAATAAAATATCATATAAAGAGTAATCTTCATCATTTGATGTTACTTGTGAATAAGCAGGTATTTCTTCACTACCACCAACATAATAATAATTATTATCAGTTCCTTTTATAATTGATAAATCAAATACAGCCGATACTAAAGTACTAAATTCAGGTTTTTTACAATTCATATTATTAGAATAAACCTTACCTAAATTAGTCTCATATAGATATCCGGTCTCTGTAAAGATATATCCACCTATATAGAAAGCTATAGGTTCTTTAACTATTTCTTCCTTTGAATCAAAAATAGAATCACATTTAAAACTATTAGAAGCTACTGAGAATCCACTATGTCTAATATTTCTAGTCGTTGTTGCATACTTATAACTACATCCAGTTATAACAATAACCAAAATAAAAAGTACAATATATTTTATATTCTTCATATTACCACCTATTATATATAAAATATATCATACTTAAATTAAATTTTAAAGAAATTCTTAAGTGTATTATAAATTTCCAATACCTCTAAATTATCATCTTCCATATATTTACTTATAGCAGCATCATAAACACCAGAGCCAGTCTTCTTACCAACTATTTTCTTTAATTCTCTAGTAACAATATCAATACTTTCAATATCCGTAATAAAAGTATTAGATTCAACTTGCATTATTCCAAGTTTTCTCTTTCTTCCATTTATTCTAAATCTAAAATTATCGAAGCTTCTAAAAAAAGAACTTCTCTTACTATTGTAATAAATCATAATAGAATAAATAGCTAATTCTAAATGCATATCATTTACTTTAATATCATTTAAAAATCTTCTTCTAAGTTTAGTAAACATCGTAAGAATAGTACCCTCATCAAGTATTTTTTCTGTACGATAATTAGTATCAAGTATTTTTTCTTCTTGTATAAAT
>JAFWRK010000081.1 GCA_017519965.1 Bacilli bacterium | reverse complement strand
GTATTAGCATTTCTTAACCAACCCTCACTAATTAAAGCAAAGTTTAATGCTTTCTCTAAAGTATCTAAGTTATAGAAAACTCCAGGTGTTGGTTCATAATCATCTAATTCTGATTTAATAAATGAAGATATATACTCAGTAAGTAAAACACTTTCAGTAAATTGTCCAGAATTATCTATTAAGAAACATTCTCTAAATTTTCTAGTATATCCAATACCTTGTACTGGTGCCTCTAAATTAAATTGAGGAGTAGAACAACTAGCTAATATAGAGAATACTTCATTTCTCTTATTAGGAGATGTTTCATTAGTATATAAAATAGTCATAATAGCTTTAGCTATTAAATGATTTTTATATGCATTAGCATCCATTCCCTCTTGAGAAAAGATTAAAGCTAATTTTAACATTCTTTCAATCAAAGGTAATTGAGAATGAGAAGTACATTGTAATAATAAAGCTAAATCATCTTTATTAAGTAAATATATTGGTAATCTTAATTTTTCACCAATACCATCAGTTTCATTACTACTAAAGAAACGATAGTTATAATTTGAATCTATATTTTTTAAATCTTTAAATGCATTATAATATTCACCTGATGAATCAAATAAGATTATATTTGCTTTATAAGGAAATAATCTTTTATCATGAAACATATTTTGGAATAGTCTAGATATACCACAAGATTTACCTGAACCAGAATTACCAAATATAGCAAAATGTCCACCAAAGAAGTTATTAACATCTAAATATGCTGGTATATCATTATAGAAAGGACTAACTCCTAAAGGCATATAACCTTTTTCATTTTTACCAGTAATCATAGGAATTTCTTCAGGTTTAATAACTCTAACAGTAGCATCTAGAGAAGGTTTACGAAGAGTACCACCAATTAATCTATCACCTGATATTTCTCCTAAAAAACGAGCTTTAACTAAATCACCATCTAAATTATCAACTTCAGCTAAAACCTTTTTATCTTTATCTTCAAATACTAAATGTAAATTCATCAAATTAATAGCTAAATTATCTTTATCTCTTAATTTAACATTAGCATAGTGATCTCCTATATAAACAATTCTATCAAACATTAATATCACCTATCCCTTTTAACCCTATCATAATAAAATTATATCTTTTATATAAAAAAAATACAATAAAAAAGTACTATAAAGTACTTTAAGCTTTTTTTAATTTTTTCTTACAATCTTCTATTATTTTAGCAATTAATATAGGTATACATATACCAAAAACTAAGTATATAAAATAGAATACTCCTAAATCATTAGGAACATAGTAATACCAAAAATCACTTTTAAAATCATAAATACTAAAATCGTTAAAAAAAGGAGTAAATCTGCAGAATAAAGCAAAAATAAATTTAAGTAGAAAGAAACCAAAGAATTGGTGTGCAACAATAGGAAGCGAATTATTTGATATAGTATTTATCACTTCACTATTTTTAGTTATAGGTTCTAATATTTTAGCAATTCTTAACCAAAATGCAATTCCAAGAAATCCAACCATAAATGGTAATAATAAATTATTAGTAAAATCTTTAGACCATACAACTGTAAAGCCTGGAGACTTGCCTTCAATAAAAATAATTATAAATTGTAATAATAGAACTATAGAAAAATATTTTAAATTTGATAATATATCATATCTTTCTATTTTTCTATTATAAAGAATTCCCATTCCAAAGAAAGGAAAGAAGAATAATGTTCTAACTAATAGTAAGAACCACTCTTTATTAAATCCTTTATTACTTAAATAAACACCTAAAACTCCTAATAATAAATAAAATATAAAGAATAAGTATTCATTTATATTTATAGACTTACTTAGTACTTTTCTAAGTAAACAAGTAATCATTTGTATTAAGAATAATTCTGGTATAAACCAAAAACATAAATTAAAACAAAATTGATGTCCATTTATTAGTGGAGCAATAATAAGATTATATAAAGTAAGATTCTCTCCAAAGGAAAATCCAAATAACTTAATTAATTGAATGAATAATCCATATATAAGATTCCACATAAACATTGGTATTATTAATCTTTTAAATTTCTTAATAAAATATTCTTTAAAATTATTTTCATTAGAACTCTTATAAAAATAACCACTGCAAAACATAAATAATCCTAAATGAAATGCATAAGGTTGAAAAACATCAAAGAAAAGATTAATTCCACCATTATAACAATGTCCAGCTACTATTAATATAGATCCTATTGCATATAAAAATACAAAAGTATAATTTTTATTATCTTTTTTCTTTTTCATTAATCTTATATCAATTCCTCTAACTCTTTTTTTATCTTTTGATTATCTATTTTCTCAATGATAGTTACTAACTTATTTTTCTTTTGTAATAATTTTAAATTAGATTCAAATTCATCTAATTTTTCTTTAGTAATTTTTAATTGTTTAAAAATCGCATTTCTACTTACGTTATAATTTTCTCCCATTTCACTAAAACTTAAATTGTGAAAATAATAATCTTCAAAATATTGTCTTTGTTTATCAGTTAATAAAGATGAATATAAATCATATAATTCATTGTAATAAATAAAGTCTTCCATCTAATCACCTACATTATATCTTTAAATAAACCATAAATATATTTTTCTATATCAAATACTTGTAAGTCATCTTTTCCTTCTCCAAGACCCATAAACTTAACAGGTACTCCAACACTTTCCTTTATAGCTAATACAATACCACCTTTAGCAGTACCATCTAATTTAGTTAATACAATACCTGTAATATTAGTAATTTCTTTAAAAGATTTAGCTTGACTAATACCATTTTGACCAGTAGTAGCATCAATAACTAATAAAGTTTCACTAGCTCCTCCATCTACTAAAGAGTCAATTACTCTATTCATTTTTTCTAATTCTTTCATTAAATTAACTTTATTTTGTAATCTTCCAGCAGTATCTATTAAAACTACATCATAATTTTCATTTTTAGCTTTTGTAATACCATCAAATACAACACTAGATGGATCTTCTCCTTCATGAGTACCATAAAAACCTACACCAACTTTATCTGCCCATTCATTTAATTGAGCAACAGCACCTGCTCTAAAAGTGTCAGCACCAACTAATAGAACTTTTCTACCTTCATCTTTCATTTTATTAGCAAGTTTAGCTATAGTAGTAGTTTTACCTACACCATTAACACCAACAAATAATATAACTGTAGGTCCATCTTCTTTATAATTAATTTTACTACTTAATACTTCATCATTAACATAAATAATAAATAATTCATCAACAATAACTTCTTTTAATTCTTCAGGTGACTCAATACCTTCTTTACGAACTCTATCTCTAATTCTATCCATAAAATCCATAACAGTATTAACACCAATATCAGCCATTATTAATATTTCTTCTAGTTCTTCAAAATATTCTTCATTAACTTTATTATATTTACTAGTAAGACTAGCTAATTTAGATACAAATCCTTGTCTAGCTTTAGTTAATCCTTTCTCATAAACTTTTACAGATTTTTCAACCTCATTTTTCTCTTCTTTTTTATTTTCATCTACTTTAGTTTCTATATTTTTAGATTCATTAGAATCCTTACTAAACATATTTTTAATTTTATTAAAAAGTCCCATATACCCACCTCATGTTTATTATATCATAATAAATTAATCATCTGAATAATCATCTTCATGTTCTTCTTGATATTTCTTAGAATGATCCCAAGAAATAGATAAAACCCCAGGTTCAGCACTTAAATTTTGAACTAGCTTTTCAACTTGTTCAACTCTACTAGTTTCAATCACAGCTTCTAAAGAAACATTTCCTTTACTAGTATTCTTTTTTTGTAAAGAATCTAGTTTTAATTCTTGTTTTTCAATATATTCAGAGAAAGATCCTCTAACAACAACTTCAATATCGCTTTCACAAGTAATATAGATACTACAGTTTTCTTTATAATTTTTCTCAACTTTATCCATTATAAAGAAAGAAACAATTCTTAAAACAATATTAGTTAATAATACAAATCCAGTACCTATTAGTGCCTCAAATATCATTCCTATAGATGTTAATAATCCTATAGCTGCAACACACCATAAAGTAGCTGCAGTATTAAGTCCTCTTATACTTTTACCATCTTTGATAATCATACCAGCACCTAAGAAACCTATACCAGAAACTATTGATGCAGCTATACGACTCTCATCATGTTGTAAAAATGAATAAGTTGCATAATTAAATAAAAATGCACCTAATGCAACTAATACGTTAGTTCTTAAACCAACAGGACCATGACGATACTGCCTTTCAATTCCAATAATAGTACTTAAAGTAAAACAAATAAGAATTCTAAAAATAAAAACATTTAATTCCATAATAAGTATCCTCCTATAACACAAAATTATAGCATACATATACTTATTTGCCAATTATCTAATCTAATAGACAAATTAAAAAAAATGTAGTATAATCTTTTCGTTAGTTCTTTATTTGTATAAAAAGAAAGGAGATAATATGAATAAAACCAATGAAACAAAAATAGTTGTTTTAGGTGGTTTAGGAGAAGTCGGAAAGAATATGTACTGTATAGTACATAATGATGCGATTGTTATTATTGATGCCGGTGTAAGTTTTCCAGAAAATGATTTAATGGGTGTAGATTATGTCTTACCTGATTTTACATATTTAAAAGAAAATGAAGATAAAATTAAAGCTCTATTAATAACTCATGGACATGAAGATCATATAGGAGCAATACCATTTTTACTACAAAGTATTAATATACCTGCTATATATGCACCTAACCATGCAAAAGAATTAATAGCAGTAAAATTACAAGATAGAAATATAAGATATGACAATCTATATGTATTTACCGAAGATACTAAACTAAAATTCAAAGATATAGAAGTTGAATTTTTTAGAACAACTCACTCAATTCCAGATTCTCATGGAATTGCAATAACTACCCCAGATGGAACAATTGTAACAACTGGAGATTATAAATTTGATTTAACACCTATAGGTCCAATGGCTGATTTATATAAAATGGCTTGTATTGGAGAAAGAGGTGTAGACGTATTATTAGGAGATTCAACTAATGCATTAAATGAAGGATTCTCAGCAAGTGAATCAGTAGTTGATGAAACATTAGGAGAAATGTTTGATAAATGTAAAACTAATAGAATTATAATAGCTACATTTGCTTCAAATATCTATCGTGTTAAACATATATTTGAAACATGTTATAAACACAATAGAAAAATATGTGTTTTTGGTAGAAGTATGGAAAATAATATTAATATTTCTATTAATGGAGGATACATTGATCACAAAGAATTATTAGTATCTGCAGAAGAAGCTAATAATTTAAAACCTAGTGAAGTAGCAATACTATGTACTGGTTCTCAAGGAGAACCTTTAGCAGCACTTTCTAGAATTGCTAATGGTACACATAAACAAATCAAATTAAGACCAGATGATGTAGTAATATTCTCATCATCTGCTATACCAGGAAATGCTTTAAGTATTTCTAAAACAATTAATAAATTATATTTAAAAGGTGTAAAAGTATATACAAATAATGTATTAGATAATCTACATACTTCAGGTCATGCTAATGAAGAAGAAATTAAACTAATGATTAGATTAATAAGACCTAAATATTTAGTTCCATTCCATGGAGACTATAGAATGTTAAAGAAACAAGCAAATATAGGAATAAACTGTGGAATACCAAAAGAAAATACATTTATAGTAAAAAATGGAGACACTATAGTACTTAAAAATCATGAATTATCTAAAGGTGAATTTGTACCTGGAAATGATATATATGTAGATGGAAATAGAATTGGTGAAATAGGAAGTGCCATTATAAAAGATAGAAAAATAATGTCTAGTGATGGTATCTTAGTAGTAATAATAAATGTAGATATGAAAAAAAGAGAATTACTAATAAAACCAAATATAACTACAAGAGGATTTATATTAGTAAATGAAAATGAAGAACTAATTCATAAAATTGAGAATAAAGCAGAAACAACAATTAGAACTACTCTACAAGATCCAAAAGCTACTTTTGCAGTATTAAAAAGTGAAGTAACAGATACTTTATATCCATTTATTAATAATTTAACAGGTAGAAAGCCAATAATTTTACCAGTAATATTAGATATCAAAAGAGAACAAAAAGAAAAAACTAGTGAAGAATAATCACTAGTTTTTTTGTATTAATCCCAATCATTCAATATCTGATTTGGATCATCTGTATAAGAAAAAGTCAATTTTCCATTTTTTTGACTAACTGAAGAACCATTTAATGAACTTCCTTCATAAGCAGCATATAAATAAAAAGTCTTAGAACTATTATGAGGTATACTATCAATAGGATCAGAAATATCTACATAAATATAATAATGAATATTACCACAGGTCATATCACCATAAGGTAAAGAATTATCCCCAGGATTATTAATAGTACAAGAAGTACTTGTAGGAGCAGTATATGTTATAGATTGCAAATAAGCATCTAAACTACCCGTATTAGAAATAGGTATTTCATATTCGCATTTATCTCCAGGTTTACTAAGTGTAGTATTAGCAACTGTTAAAGCATTTCTTGTAGCAGTAATATTTCCACAAGATCTTCCAGTACTGCTTGTACCGCTAGGAGTACCAGTATAAGTACCAGCAACAAATCCAACATTCCAAGTTAAAGCATTTTGAGTAACCTTACCTGAAGTTATATTTAATGTTTGACTAAGTGCTGCAAAAGCTATAGATACAGCACCAAAACTAACTACAGCAACACCTAATATAATTAATAAACTGTTCTTATTCTTTAACATATATCCTCCTATTAACACTCCCATCCAGAAGCAAACAATTTAAGATTTTGATTTTCAGTATATGAGATAGTTATTTTAGCATTTCTTTGAGTAACAGCTGATCCATTTAAACTATTACCTATATATTCAACAGTTAAATAGAAATTTTTTATATCATCACTCTCTAAATTATTTAAATAATCACAACTAGAATCAAGATAATATCTTAAGTTTCCACAAGTCATATATCCATACTGATAATCTTCATCTGTATTTGCTTGAACTATAGTACAAGTAGTGCTTGTAGGTTGAGTATAAGTAATAGATTGTAGATAAGCATCTAGACTACCATCATTAGATGATGCTAAATAATAAGAACACTTATCCCCTGGCTTGCTAAGTGTAGTATTAGCTACTGTTAAAGTACTTCTAGTAGCTGTAATATTTCCACAAGATCTTCCATTACTACTTGTACCATAAGCATCACCAGTATAAGTTCCAGCAACAAACCCAACATCCCAAGTTAAAGCACTTTGAGTTACATTACCATGAGTAATATTTAATGTTCTACTTAGTGCAGCAAAAGCTATAGATACAGCACCTAAACTTACTAATGCAACACCTAATATAATTAATAAACTATTCTTATTCTTTAACATAATTCAAATCTCCTGTTAGCATTGCCAACTAGACTCAAATAATCTAGCATTATAATCATCAGTATAAGAAACAGTTATTTGGGCATTTTTTTGTGTAACAGCAGTGCTATTCAAAGAATCACCTATATATTCTACATATAATTTTAAATAACTTGTATTATTTTTTAAAATTCCATTCAAAGAAGCACATCCAGACCAAATATAATATTTAATATTTCCACAAGTCATAGAACCATATCTTTCTTCTGTTGTATTAGCAGGAACTATAGTACAGTTAGTACTAGTTGGCTTAGTATAAGAAATAGTTTTTAAATATGCATTTAAATCACCAGTATTAGACATAGAAATATTATAATAGCATGAATCTCCAGGTTTACTTAAAGTAGTATTGGCTACCGTTAGTGTATTTCTTGTAGCAGTAATATTTCCGCAAGATCTTCCTGTACTACTTGTTCCTCCAGCTTGTCCATTATAAGTACCCTCAACAAAACCAACATTCCAAGTAAGAGCATTTTGAGTAACCTTACCTGAAGTTATATTTAATGTTTGACTAAGTGCTGCAAAAGCTATTGATATAATACCAACACTAAATATAGAAATAATTAATAAAATTACAAGACTTTTTTTAGAATGAAATATTTTCATAAATAACACCTACCTTTTAAAAACCAGAAATTCTAGAAATAGATTTATCATCAGTAAATTCTACTGAAACAGATAAAAGTAACAATAAACTTTTTTTATTTTATAAATCAAATCTTCCCATTATTATCACACTCTAATAATATTATAACAAAATATAAAAAAAATAAAAGAAGAAGCAATTATTTAGCTTCTTCTTGTGCTCTTGTTTCACGAATAACCGTTATTTTAATAGTACCTGGATACTTCAAAGTAGATTCAATCTTCTCTTTAATCTCTCTAGCTATTCTATGAGATTCTAAATCATCTACCTCTTCAGGTTTAACTATTACTCTTAATTCTCTACCAGCTTGTACTGCGAAAGTTTTTTCAACACCTTTAATTTCATTAGCAGCACCTTCTAGTTGTTCAAGACGTTTAATATAGTTCTCTAAAGAATCATTTCTAGCACCTGGACGTGATGCAGATAACGCATCAGCTATAGCAACTATTATAGATATAACAGATGTAGCTTGTGTATCTCCATGATGAGAAGCAATTGCATTAATAACAACTGGATTTTCTTTATATTTTTTAGCTATATCAACACCAATATCTACATGACTACCTTCAATTTCATGATCAATTG
The DNA here is from genome assembly GCA_017519965.1 of Bacilli bacterium. Next base: position 4,519 of record JAFWRK010000081.1, on the reverse strand, counting down.
CTTTACCAATATCATGTAGTAAACCAGCTCTTTTAGCAAGAACAATATCCTCACCTAATTCACCAGCAAGTAATCCAGATAAATGTGATACTTCAATAGAATGTTGTAATGCATTTTGTCCATAACTTGTTCTAAAATGAAGTTTACCAATTATTTCTAATAATTCTGGATCAAACTTAGTTAATCCCAACTCAAAAGTAGCATCTTTACCATACTCAATAATTTGCTGCTTAATATCCTTGCAAACTTTATCATATAGTTCTTCAATTCTAGTAGGATGAATTCTACCATCCTTAATTAAACTCTCTAATGTAACTCTTGCAATTTCTCTACGTAAAGGATCAAAACTAGATAAAACTACAGCCTCAGGAGTATCATCAATTATTAAATCTACACCAGTAATAGCTTCTATAGTTCTAATATTTCTACCTTCACGACCTATGATTCTACCCTTCATTTCTTCGTTAGGTAAACCAACAACTGTTACAGTTTGATCACTAGCTATATCGGCAGCATATTTTTGCATTGAACTAACTATTAATTCTCTAGCAGTTTTATCCGCCTCTAATTTAGCTTCATTTTCTCTTTCTCTAATATATTCAGCTATTTCTTTGTTCATGTTCTCACGAACTTTAGACATAACCATATCTTTAGCTTTTTCCTTACTAAAACCAGATATTTTCTCAAGTAAATCTAGTTGTTCCTTCTTAATATCCTCCACTTTACTTTTTTCGTTTTGGATTTCATCAAGACGTTCACTTAATTTTTCTTCACGTTCATCTAAAGCAGATTCACGTTTTTGATACATCTCATCGCGTTTATCAATATTAGCTTCTCTTTGTAGTAATCTATTTTCAGATTCTTTCAATTCAGCTTTCTTTTCACGAATCTCTTTCTCTAAATCCATTTTTTGCTTATGAGCTTCTTCTTTTTGCTCTATAGCAGCATCTCTTTTAGCTTTTTCAATTTCTTTTTTTGCTTTATCAATAATCTTTTCAGCTTCTTTATTTGCATTAGAAACTTTCATATTATTTAAAATGTGCGAAACTGCAAAACCTATAATTATACCAATTACAAGTAAAATGGGGAAAATTACATACTTCATACTCTTCCTCCATCTAGATTAGTATTTAACTCTAATCTAATTCTATTTTAGAGGTAAATTAAAAGTATGTCAAGAAAAGGAAATCTACTTATCAAAGTATTCTTTGATGGAATCATAATCACTATAATATTCTTTTCTATTCCCAATTGCCATATAATTGTCTCTACCTTTTCCTAATATTAAAACAGTAGTATTTGAATCTGCTAAATCAAATGCCTCAAATATAGCTTTCTTTCTATCTATTATTCTCATGTATTTTAAATTAGAGTTTCCAACCATATCATCAATAATATCATTTACATCTTCATACCTAGGATCATCCATAGTAAATATAGAAATATCACAATTATTTAATATATAATCTCCAATAAGATGTCTTTTTTCTTTTTCTCTACCTCCAGCACAACCAGTAACTACAATTAGTCTTTTATTTTTATCCACACTCTCAATTACTTCTTTAATTCCATTAAAAGTATGTGCATAATCTAGTATTATTTCGAAATCTTGTCCAAAATCTAAAACCTCTCTTCTACCAGAAACACATTTTAACTTACTAATAGAATCAACTAAGTATTCAGGGCTTAATCCATAATGTAAACAAATTAAAAATGACATGGTAACATTATAAATATTATATTTACCAACAAAAGGAGATATTATTTTATAACAATTATCTAAATAATTAATTTCAAAAATAGTATGCTCATTATTTTTATCCACAAGTTTAATTATACAATCATTTGACAAATCAAATCCAAAAGTAACAGTGTTATTAGACACAATACTTCTACAATTATTATCATCACCATTTACAATACAAATACCATTATCATCTAAATAATTGGTTAATCTTTTCTTACATTCAATATAGCTTTCCAAAGACTTATGAACATTTAAATGATCTTCTGTAATATTTGTAAACCCAACTACCTTATATATAAAATTCTTTACACGTTCATGAAGCAAAGCTTCACTTGATACTTCCATCACAATATCTTTACAATTATTTTTCTTACAAAGACTTAAAATATAATATAATTCTTCAATACAAGGAGTAGTATTATTTATATTATAATAATCACTACCTATTTCTACTCCATTAGTACCTATATAACAAGTTTTTCTAATATTATTAAGTAATCTCTTAACAATAGTTGATGTAGTAGTTTTACCATCAGTACCTGTAATACCTATGAAATTAAAATATGATAAATCAACATCATAATACTTTTCACATATTTCATAATATAAATCATTAATATTTGATACTACAATTATAGGAATATTTTTTCTTATCTTTCTATCAGTTACAATAGCAACAGCCCCATTATTAATAGCTTCATCTATATAATTAAAATGATCTACATTATATCCTCTAGTAGCTACAAACAAATAACCATTTTTTACTTTTCTAGAATCATCAGTAATACCAAAAATATCTATATTATAATCACATGATATAAGTTCATTTAACTTTTTCATTATAATCACCTAATATTATTATATGAAATTAAAAAAAATATGGAAATTAAATTCCATATTTTAATACCATAAGCTTAATGTATAGGGATTACCTGGAGTACCATTTCCTCCATTTACAACTAAATTACCATCAATTGCTATAACAGGATTTAATTTAGTTGGCTGCTGTCCATTTATTCTCAAATTAGAATAAGAAATAATATTAGAACCATTACCACCAGATCTAGGAGTCATAGTATATATGAAATCATTGATAAAACCACCACTACTTAAAGTCGCCTCATCCATAGTTATTAATCCAACAGGATAAGTTAATTTTCCATTGCCTATTTCACCAGATACAGTAAAACTATCTCTAACATTAGGACAAGAAAGAATAAAATCACTACTCTGCAATCTACTAACGCCACTAAAAATAAATGATTCAGTAATTTTTCCTCCATTTGGATTAAAGACATTATTAGTATCATTAGGAAAAGATCTATCATTACAATAAACAGTATCTTTGATATATTTTTGATAATCTAACATATTCGCCGCATACCAATTATCAATATAAGTTTTTGCTATAGAATCATTTACAGGATTAAAAATCTCTTCAATATAGTCATCTACATCTTTACCATTAGAAAATTCTAAATAACTATAAGTCAAATTTGGATAAGATGAAGCACGATAAACATATCTAAGTTTTGTACATTCACCACTAGTATTACTACACGTATAGTGATAATTATTTAATCTTGAATACTCATTATTAAAATCAAATAATGACGTTGTATCTTTTAAAACATACTTATTATCAATCCATTCAAAATCATTACCAAATAAAACTCCATCATTTAAATTATAATAATAGTAATAATATGAATTACAATTGAAAATATATCTAGGACTAGAACACGTAGTAGAACCACTATTACAAGTATATGCATAATTAGTTATTTCTTTAGCATGTAAAATCCAATCATATCTAGATAATGAAAAAGGATTCTCTAAAGTATATGTACCATCACCATTATCTATAATACCTGTACCATAATACATTGGAGTTTTATAATCTTCTATAGTTTGCCCATTAGACAAGGTCAAATAATAAATTTCCCCTCCACTATTATAAACCATATATCTAACATCCACATAAGAACATGTACCAGTACTAGAACAACCACTTGTCATAAGGTATTTACCAATAAGTTCATCAGCAGAAGAAGTATTAGAAGTTGGTGTTGGATTTACTAAATGATAATATCTACCATCATATGTTATAGAATCCGAATAATAATAAGATCCCATATAGGCATAAGAATTCCAAGCAGACATATATTGCTCCCTTTGAAGACCAATTGTATTATTTGAAGATTCAACAACACCATACATATAATTAATACCATTTAATGGTCTATAATAACTATAATTAGTAAAAGTAGATGTTGCGCTGATAGTTGATTGAGAATTGACACAAACATCATTACTGTCTACTGGCCCTTTATAAAGCAACTTAACATCACCAGTATCTGTTGTCCTAATAATATTAAAGCACTGTCCACCAAATTTTATTAAATTACTATTATTTCCCCTATAATAATAAATTGGCATGTCATCATTAGCTGTTTTATAATACTCATAAAAACCTTGTCCATTAGTTCCATTATATGGAGAAAACTGAGTATAATTAATACCATTATCATTATTAACAAATTCACTTCTAATATTATCCATAACACTATTGTTTTTCATCATAGAATAAATACTTACAGGTCCTTCTTGTGCAGTTTCATCTGCTTGAACATATTCAAATTCTAAAGAAAGATTTAAATTTAAGTCAGAAACTAATAAATCATCTTCTGATAAATCTTCATTATATTCTACTCTAACAATCAACATAATTTTATCTTTAGCATGTAACAATTGATGTTCCCTTATTTCACT
>JAFWRK010000080.1 GCA_017519965.1 Bacilli bacterium | reverse complement strand
TTTTATCTATATCTGTTTCTTTATTATTTTCAATATTATTAAAAGGTTTAAATGAATTATCAGATATTAAGTTTTGATCTTTAATAATCATTAATACACCAATTACTAATAGAATAATAATTGCTATTGATATTAAAGGGGAACTGTTATTATTTTTATTATTCATAATACACCTCAATTCTTTTATTATCTTATATCATTATTTTATTACTTTATATATTTTATGTATAGATATTATGTAAATATTATTTTCCTTTTTACACTTACTTATTTTTACACTTACTTAATTAATCTAAAAAGCATATATAATTAACTATGGTTTGATAATGATGGTGATGATATAAATAAGTAAAAATAATAGTAAAATTATTCTTAAACATAACAAAAAAGATAACATATCTTTTTTTTATGTTATAATGTTAATATAATTTAATAAATTTTAATAATTTTTAATAATTATAAGGAGTGTAGAATATGGCGAGAAAAGGACACAAGGTTCCAGATGTAACAGGAATGCAAAATATTATGTTTGATTTAAAACCAAACAGATGTGAAGCAGAAGTTTTTATGACTGCTGATATTGATGTTACAAATTTTGTTAAATATATGAAAAAGCTAAAGGAAGAACATAATGATGTTACTTTCTTTCATGGATTTGTCGATATAATTGGTAAATTAATGTACAAGTATCCAAAATTAAACAGATTCGTTCAAAATAGAACTTTATATGAACATGATGAAGTATCTATAGCTTTCGTTGCTAAAGCTGAGTTCAACGAAAAGAGTGAAGAGTTCATGACTTGTTTACCAGTTGGACCTAATGATACTGTTTTAGATGTTTCTAAAAATTTAAAAGCTAGAATAGATAAAATTAGAGATAAAAATTCAACTGCTAATACTGATGGCGCTAATAATGTAGTTGATAAAATTGGTAAAGTATGGAGACCTTTAAGATCTTTCATAGTAGGAATTCTAAAATGGGTTGATAGAGTTTTTGGTTTACCTGGCGCTATTGCTGATGAAAATATTTATTATAGTAGTATGATTATTTCCAATATTGGAACATTTAAAGTTCCTGGCATATATCATAATTTAGCTAATTTAGGTACATCTTCAGGATTAGCTACATTTGGTGAAATCAGAGAAGAAGATGGAAAATATATGATTAACATTGGTGTTACTTTAGATGAAAGAATAGCTGATGGATTCTATTTCTGTAGAGCATTAAAAGCTGTTGAATATATTTTTAGTCATCCAGAATTATTAATGGAACCTGCTTCTAAAGATTTTGAAATTCCTGATAATGTTCATAAAAAAGGTGAAAGTGAGAAAAAGTAATTAGAAATAATTACTTTTTTTATTTTAGTTTATATTTTATAATATTATTTAATTCAAAAGATGGTGATTATATGCATAATTTAAAATGTGATAATTTAAGAAATAGTAATATAGAATTATTAAGAATATTAGCAATAATAATGATTATATTTCATCATTTTAGTTTTCATGGAGGTTATAGCATTAATTCTTTATCTTTTTTTAGTACTGTTTGGTTACAATTTATTGGATCTTGTGGCAAAATAAGTGTTAATTTGTTTATATTAATTTCTGGATATTTTTTAATAAATTCTAAAAGTGTAAAAATCAATAAGTTTTTAAAGTTGATTTTTCAAATATTGTTTTATCTAATTGTAATTTTAGCTTTTTGTTTATTATTTAAAATAATTCCTATTAATACATTTGATTTAAAGAATTATTTATTAAAATATAATGATTGGTGGTTTGCTAGATCTTATTTAGCTTTATATTTAATCCATCCTTATGTTAGTTTGTTTTTAAATAGTCTTAGTAAAGAAAAATATAGAAATCTTTTAATTTTTTCTTTTATATTTTTAAGTATTATTCCAACTATTACAAATATTAAGTTTGATGAAGGTAATCTAATTTGGTTTATATTTATTTATTCTTTAGGTGGATATATAAGTAAGTATCCAATAAAGAATGATTGGACTTCTATTAAGTATTTTATTTATTCTTTAATATTATTACTGATATCATTTATATTTGTAATTATTTATGACTATAATAACTATGGTGCTTCTGATTTTACATTAAAAATTAATGATTTCTTTAGAATAGATAAATTAGTTGTTTTATTAATTTCTTTATTTATATTTTTAGGATTCCTTAATTTGAAGATTAAGAATAATAAATATATTAATATTATAGCTTCTTGCTCATTTGGTATTTATTTAATCCATGATAGTATTTATATAAGGAATTATATTTGGAAAAACTTGTTTTTTAAACCATTGTATTTTAGTAGATTATTATATCTAATTCCTTATAGTATTGTTGTTGTATTAATTGTATTTATTGTATGCTGTATTATTGAATTAATTAGAATTTATCTGGTAGAAAAATTATATTTAAAATCGTTAGATAAATTATCTATTAGGATAGAAAAGGGTATAAGTAAATTTTTAAATTGGAAATGGTTTAAAAAAATATAGAGATTAGTTTTACTAATCTTTTTTATTGACATGATTATATATACGAAATATAATGTTATTGTATTAAGCAAAAAATACAGTGAGGTGATACAATGGATTTTACTTTTGATAATAATATTCCAATATATCTTCAAGTTATTGAATATATGAAGATATATTTAATATCTGGAGTATTTAAATGTGGTGATAAATTACCATCAGTAAGAGAGTTTGCTGTTACTTTTAAAGTTAATCCTAATACAATGCAAAAAGCATTAGCAGAGCTTGAAAGTATGAATCTTATTTATACTGAAAGAACTAACGGTAAATACGTTACTAAAGATAATAAAATAATTGAAAAGTTAAAAGATGAATACGCAATTACTTTGGCTAAGAGTTACTTTGAAGGTATGAAAAAAATAGGACTTGGTAAAGCTGATTCTATAAAATATTTGGAAGGAATAGATGATTAATATGGAATTATTAAAGATTACTAATCTAAATAAGTCTTTTGATAAAAAAGAGATTCTTAAAGATGTAAATATTTCTTTACCTAAAGGTAAAATAGTTGGTTTATTAGGTAAGAATGGAGCAGGTAAAACTACTTTAATTAAACTAATTAACGACTTACTTACACCAACTAGTGGTGAAATACTTATTAATGGTAATAAAATTGGTGTTGAATCTAAAAAAATTATTTCTTATCTTCCTGAGAGAACATATTTAAATAAACAAATGAAAGTATCAGAAGTAATTGAATTTTTTAGTGATTTTTATGATAATTTTGATGCTGATAAAGCTAAGAAATTGTTAAAAGATTTAAATCTTGATATTAATCAAAAACTTACAAAAATGAGTAAAGGTATGCAAGAAAAAGTTCAATTAGTATTAGTAATGTCACGTAATGCTGACTTATACATTTTAGATGAACCATTAGGTGGAGTTGATCCAGCTACTAGAGATTATATTTTGGATACTATTCTTTCTAATTTTAATGAAGGAGCTAGTGTAATAATTTCTACTCATTTAATATCTGACATTGAAAGAATTCTTGATGAAGTTATATTTATAGATGATGGAAAAATAATATTACAAAGTGATGCTGATAAACTAAGAAGAAAAGAAAAAGGTTCTATAGACGAAATATTTAGGAGGATGTTCAAATGTTAACTAAATTATTAAAATATGATTTAAAATATATGATTAAAAATATGAGTGTCTTCTATATATTAGGTTTATTCTTTGCTGTACTATCAAGAATACTTCTTTCGATAGATGGCTCATTTATGTTAATGATTATCAGTAGAATTAGTGTAGGATGTATGTTTGCTATGATAGCTAATATATTGATTAATGTTATGATGAGAAGTTGGATTAGATTTAGAGATTCTATCTATAAAGATGAATCATATTTAACTCATACTTTACCAGTTACTAAAAATGAGATATATAATTCTAAATTTATTCAAACTTTAATATTCTTTATTCTAAGTTTTGCTATTGTTATACTTTGTTTATTTATTACATACTATACTAAAGATAGATGGGAATTATTAAAGCTTTATATTGATAAAATAACAACTGGTTTAAATATGAATACATGGCTTTTTGTTATAGGTATGTTAGCAGTTATCTTCTTAGAAATATTTGATGCTATTCAATGTGGTTTCTTAGGAATTATACTAGGTTATAGAAGTAATAATGGTAAAATAGGTTTCTCAGTATTATTTGGTTTTATTACTTATTTGGTTGCTCAATCTTTAGTATTATTTTTAACATTTATTGTAGCTTTATTTGATGAAGGAATGATGGGGTTATTTAGAAATGAACCATTAATGAATACATCTGCTTTAAAACTACTTATAATACTTGCAGTAATCCTTTATATTATTATAATTTTTGTTATGAGTATTATATGTAAAAAGATATTTAATAAAGGAGTAAATGTAGATTAAAAAACAGATTTAAACATCTGTTTTTTCACTTTACGCAAATATAGATGTCAACAGGCAAAAGGTAAAAGGTAAATATGTGTAAAAAAATACGCTTTTAATTTCAAAATCAAAAAAATTATTATATAATTTTATTAGATAATGAAAGATAGGTGATTTGATAGGATTTAATAAAATGGTAAAAGGTATTAAATCCTATTTTCATTTGGGGAGGATAGGAAGCGTATGGCTAAAAAAAGTATGAAATCTAATAATGATGAAGAAGAAATGTGTGAATTGGTAGAGATTACAGAGGAGAATCTTAAAGGATATGCTGATGAGTTACAATTTGAGACGTTGGCTCATGAATGTATTGTAGAAGATTTAGCTAAATCTTATAACATGTCTAAAGAAGATATCTTTATTCTTATTCATGAATTAAAAAGAAGAGGAAATAACGTTGTAACTTTAAATACAACTGCTAATGCAGAAATGGATCCATCATTACCAGAGCGTAATGAACAAGTAACTTTAGTTAGAAATTTTGGACATCAAAAATTAGTTGATGATATGAATTACACAATAATTGATAATGATGATCAAGTTAAAGTTATGTTAATATCAGATACTAGATTTGGTAGTGTTTATGAACAAATAACTCATTTAAATAATTTATTCTTAAAAGCTAAAAAAATGGGTTGTAAGTATGTTTTCTTAACTGGTGATGTAGTAGAAGGTATTTATACAGGTGCTAAAAGTATTTATAACTCTACATTACATAAAAATGGTGCCGTAGATCAAGCTGAATATGTTGCACAAATGTTCCCTAGAGTAGAAGGAATTAAAACATTATTCATAACTGGTGAACACGATCTATCATTTTTAAAAACTAAAGAAAAAATTGATATTGGTACTTTAATTGCTAGTAAAAGAGAAGATATGATTTACTTAGGACCTAAGAGAAGAAAAATCACTTTTAGAAAAGATGATGCTAGAAGTGCTGAAGTGTCTGTATATTTACAACACTCTCAAGGAACTGTTCCATATACTGTTTCTTATAAACCTCAACAAAAAATTGCTTCATTAAGAAATGAAGAAAAAACAGAAATATTAGTAACAAGTCACTATGCAGCATGTGATTCATTTGAAAGAAGAGGTGTAAGATCTTTCCAAGTTCCAACAATGGTTGCTACTACTGATGAAATGAAAGATGCTCGTACACCAGTATATAATACTGTTGGTGGCTGGATTGTTACTTTAAATAGAGATGAAAAAGGAAAACTATTAAATACTTCACAAATGTGGATTCCTTATTATGATACTATCGAAGATGATTATAGAACTGCTAAAGCTTTATATTTAACTGATAATAAACAAGTATTTATTCAAAGACCTATCGAAAGAGATGTTAAAGATAGATTATTCTCTAATATTAAAAATGGTGAAGAATTATCAGTTGTATTAGAAAGACTGGGAATGAGTCAATTAAAGTTTGGTGGTTTATTAGAGGAATTTGCAGCTAAAGGATATGATATTTCAACTGTCGAAGAAGATGGAAAAATTGTTATATCTAAGAAAAAGAAGACTGGTGTTCCTAAACAAAAAATGAAACCAGATATGGATGAGTTAACTAAAATTAGTGAAACTTGGATTAGTGATACTCATTTATGTAATGAAGCTCAACAATTACATATGGTTAATAAAATATATCAAGAAACAGCTAAAAGAGGAATTAAAACTGTTCGTCACTTTGGTGATATAAGTGATGGTGATTATCAAAATAGACCTGAACATAGATATGAATTATTTAGATTAGGTTTAGCTAGACAACTTAAATATTTAGTTCAATATTATCCTAAAGTTGAAGGAGTTAAAACGATATTAATTGATGGTAATCATGACTTAACTCATAATAAAAATGGTGGAGCAATACTTGGTGAGTTATTAGCTCAATATCGTGATGATATTGTTTGGGCAGGTTCTGAATTTGCAATGGTTCATCCTTATGATGATGAGGGTAATGAAGTTAAAACAAACATTGAAATGTTACATCCAGGAGGTGGATGTGCTTCATCACTTTCTTATAGAAGCCAAAAGTTAATTGATAAGATGGAACCAGGTGTTAAACCTAATGTATTAGGTCAAGGACATTTCCATCAAAGTCATTTCTTATCTTATCGTAATGTTATTGCGTTATTACTTCCATGTTTAACTGCTAAAAGTGATTTTGCTATTAGACAAGGATTAGAAAATACAATGGGAGCTTATTTCATTAATATGTATGTTAATTCCAAAGGTGAAGTAGAAATGTTTGAGTTTGAAGAAAAGAGATTTACTCAAAAAGATGTTAAAGAAAACGATTGGGAAAGAACTAGACCTTTAGTATTAAAAAAAGCTCCTGCTAAAGCTGCACGTGCATAAAAACGACTAATTGTCGTTTTTTTTGTTTTTGTAAGTTATTCTAGTATTTTTATTTTTATTTGTTATAATAAATATATACTAGATAAGATGTGATGATATGAAGAAAATTCTTATTATTTTATTTATGTTATTTGTACCGGTTTTAGTTAATGCTGAAGCGTGTCAGGTTACTAGTGGAACTGGTAATGAAATTGGTGATGAGATTACATGTGGTACTGAATCATTTTATATTATAGATAATAGTAAAAATATTATTAAAGCTATGACTAAATATAATTTGATGACAAAAGTTAAATGTGAATTATATTTATTTGAAAACTCATATACTCCAGATCAATATGGTGGTATTCCTGGTGCATATGAAGAATTTATGAATGCTTATAGAGATAAATTAACTGATGATAAATATGATTTTGCATATAAGAGTGATGATAATGGCGATGTATATGGTGTTAAAGTTTGTTATTTTGATAATACGATAACTGATAATACTATTAAACAAGATGAGAAAGCTATTGCTTATCAAGAAAAAAACAATGAATTAAATTTTCCATTTTATGGACTTTCTGATGGTGAATTCTTAAAAGAAGAATATCAAAGAATTTATGATGATTACGAAGATGTTCATTATGGTAATAAAAGTAATAGAGAATATGAGGAATATAATCATTTTATAGATTTTAAAATGTATTATAATTCTTTAGAATTAGATAGTTATACTGATTATTTAGAAGATAATGGATTTGAAGTTGGTAAAATAGATTTATTATCTTTAAATGAATTTAATGATTTAATTGAAAAAGTATCTGGTGAAAAATTAGATTTAGTTAAATTATCAAATAAAGAAAATTGGATTTATAGAGATAATACTAAATTTATTACTCCTCATTATATTTTAAAAGATTTAAAAGATACTATTCCTGAAAAGTACAAATGGATTTATGGAACATCTTATTTATTAAAAACTATTTATTTTTACAATAATATGGATTTTTATGATCAATTATTTGTTCTTTCTACTGGAGATTTATGTGCTTATAATATTAATCTATGTGGTGGGGCAAGTTATATTGCTGGTTTAAGACCAATTGTAACATTTAGTAAAGATGATATTGGTTATAATATAAAAACTAAAACAGATAATAATGGTAGTATTAAGGTATCTGAATATGCTTTAGAAAGTGAAAGTATTGTTTTTGAAATAGTACCTGATGATGGTTATAGTATATCTAAATTAGTTATCACTGATTCTAAAGGTAATAAAATTGAATATGATAAGAATTATAAATTTATAATGCCAGCTAGTGATGTATTAATTGAAGTAGAATTCTCTGATGCAGTTAACCCTAATACTAGTACTTCATTTATTCAATTAGGTGTTGTAATTATTTGTATTATTTCTTGTATTCTATTTATAAGAAGTAAGAGAAAAATGTACTATTATTAAACGTTATCGTAAAGATAATGCTTTTTTCTTGGTTTTTGTTTACTTTTATTTTTAAAATGGTATAATTGTCATGCACTAGGGGTGATTATATGAAATTATTAAAGAATATATTTAATTGGGACTTAATGGATTTATTTAAAGCTTTATTTGGTTCTTTTTTATTTTGTTTTGCAATTAATTTCTTTGTAGTTCCTAATCATTTATATACAGGTGGAGTTTTAGGTTTATCTCAGTTAATTAGATCTATTGTAATAGATACTTTTGATTTAAAAACAACATTTGATTTTAGTGGTATTATTTACTATGTAATAAACGTTCCACTTTTTATGATAGCTTATAAGAATTTGGGAAGAAATTTCTTCTTTAGAACTTTATTTGCTGTTTCAGTACAAGCTTTAATGCTTTCTTTACTTCCTAATTATAAATTAGTAGATGATGTTTTAACTAATGTTATAGTTGGTGGCTTACTTGGTGGTGTTGGAGTAGGTATGTTACTTTCTAGTGGTGCTTCAACTGGTGGAACTGATATTATTGGCTTAGCTGTTGCAAAAAAGAATAATCACTTTTCTGTTGGTAAATTAGGTTTAATTATTAATACGATTATTTACTGTATTGCTGGTTTAAGATATGGTTTAGAGATTATGATTTATTCAATTATTTATTCTGCTGTAGATAGCTTAATGGTAGATAAAATGCATGAACAAAATATTTGTTCTACAGCATTTATTTTCTGTAAGGAAAATCCACGACAAATCAATGATTATATTAAGAATGTTTTAAATAGAGATTTCACTTATTGGTATGCTCAAGGTGGTTATGATGATTCAAGAACATATATCATTTATACTGCTTTAACTAAGTATGAATTAATTAAATTAGAAAGAAATATGAAAAACTTTAATATTCGAACTTTCATGATTAAAAGTGAAGGTGTTGGTATTAAAGGAGAATTTGAAAAGAAATTTTAAAGAAGCTATGCTTCTTTTTTCTATGTTATAATATTCTATATTTAAGGTTCATTTAATTTTATTGTCTTTAAATATATTCGAGGTGATGTTATGCGTATTTTAATTGTTGAAGATGAGGAATCATTAGCTGATTTAGTAGCTACTAGACTAAAAAAGGAAAAATATATTGTAGATGTATCTAATGATGGAGAAGATGGCTTATATAACGCTTTAATGGATGTATATGACTTAATTCTATTAGATATAATGCTTCCTAATGTAAATGGAATAGATATATTAAAACAGATTAGAGAAAACAATATAAAAGCTAAAGTAATTATGCTTACTGCTAAAGGAGAATTAGAAGATAAACTATTAGGATTTAGTGAAGGAGCAAACGATTATATAGCTAAACCTTTTCATATTGATGAATTAGTAGCAAGAGTTAATGCGCAATTACGAATTGATACTGTAGTTAATAATACAATTGAATTTGGAGATCTTACTTTAGATTTAAAAGCATCAGAAATAATTAATAAGAATAATAATGAAAAAATAAGTATTATTAATAAAGAATTTCAATTATTAGAATATTTTATGAATAATCCTAGTCAAGTTTTATCGAAAGAAATGATATACGATAAAGTTTGGGGAATGGATAATGATTCAATATCTAACAATTTAGAAGCTTATCTATCTTTTATTAGAAAAAAACTAAAAAATATAAATTCTAATGTTTCAATTAAGTCATTAAGAAATATTGGATATAAGATGGAGTATAACGATGAAGGAACTAAATAAAAAAGTATTTTTAACAATATTTCTTATATTATCAATTTTTATTGGTTCTAGTTTTGTTGCTTATAATGTTTTAACTTATAACGATGAATTATTTGGTGTAAGAAGAAATCTTACTTTTATAGATGAAAAGAATAATGGAAGACCTGAACCTAAAGAATTTGAACCTAGAAATGATGATCTAGATAATATGAAGATAATGGATTATGAAATATATACTATAATACTTAAAGATTCTAATATTGATAAAATAATTAATCATAGTAGTAATCCAGATTTAGATAATATTGAAGATATTGTTTCGATTATTCTAAACCAAAAGCAAGGATTAAAAATTGGAAATTTATATTTTAATAAATATGCTTATAATTATAAAAATGATTCAATTGTAATAATAAATACAGAAAGTATTAATACAAAATTAAGACTTACTTTAGTTTATTCAATTATTATCTTCTTTATAATGGAAGTTGTTATTTATTTTGTTTCAATTAATTTAACAAAATGGATTATAAAACCTGCTCAAGAAGCTTTTGATAAACAAAAAGATTTTATTGCAGATGCTTCTCATGAATTAAAAACGCCATTAGCTGTAATAATGGCGTCATCAGATGAATTAAAAGGTGACAAGAAAAATAGTAAGTACGTTGAAAATATTAAATATGAATCAGATAGAATGAATAAATTAATTACTAGTTTATTAGATTTATCAAAGATAGATAATGCTTTAGTAGTAAATAAAAAAGATGAAAATTTATCTAAAATAGTAGAAAAGACATGTTTAACTTTTGAATCTATTGCATTCGAAAAGGGCATACTAATTAATACAGATATTGATAATAATATTATATTTAATTGTAATAAAGATGAAATGGAAAGACTTATTGCTATTATATTAGATAATGCTATTAAACATAGTTATGATAATACAAGTATTAATGTTAAGCTTAATAAGATAAAAAATAAAATAATGATAGATATTATAAATTCTGGTGATCCTATTAATAAGGGTGATGAAGAAAAAATATTTGAAAGATTCTATCGTTCTGATAAATCTAGAAAAAGAAATGATAATAGATATGGTTTAGGACTAGCTATTGCTAAAAGTATTGTAACTAAACATAATGGTGTTATTTCAGCTAGTTCAAATGATGGTAAAACAGATTTTAAAATTATTTTTAAAATTTAATATTTGTTTAATCTTTATAATTTATTATGAAAATGTAATAAGAAAGATTATTACTAAATTTAATTATTTGAAAGGAGTGTTTTTATGAAGGAAAAAATAATTATATTTATTGTAGGTTTATTACTAGGAGCTATTATAGCTACAGGATCTATCTTAGTATTTGACTCAGTTACAAACAAAAATACTAATACAAATACTAATGATAGAACACAAATGCCATTTGAAAATAGAGGTAATGGACAAGGTAGAATGAATAATAATGGTGAACAACCTCCAGAATTACCAAATGGTCAAAATGGAAATGCATAGGTGATTAAATGAAATATATTAAATATTTAGGATTATTACTTATAGGTTTATTTATGTTTTCATTTAATGTTAAAGCAGAAACAATTAAAACATATGTAAATTTGTCTACTTTAGAAGTCTCAGAAGACGGTAAGAGTTATAGTAGTATTAAAGAATATAAAACTTTAGATGAATTTTTAGAAGATTATAATTCAGATAATTTGCCTAAAATCTATATTACTGATTTTCTATTTGATGGAGTAGGTGCTGTTAAAACACCAGATTTAGATGATTTTATTGAAGCTAATTCAAATGATACAAAAATTAAAACATTAGAAATACAAGTAATTAATATTAATACAACTGGTGATATTGAATTAACTGGTAAAATTAAAGGAGCTATGATTGGTGTTAATACTAATGGTGTTAAAGGAGAAATCAATTTAGTATTAAATGGTGTAAATTTAGATACTGACTCTAAGAAAGCACCTGCAGTATATGTATATAACAAAGATAAAAATTATACTGATTGCAAAGTATCTATTAATACTGTTACTGGTACTAAAAACTACTTAGAAGGGGGTAAGCTTAAAAAAGTAAGCTTACTTGGTAGTGATGAATTATCATCATATGAAAGTAAGTATTCTGGTAGTTCTTTAACTAATTATAAGAATTATTCATCTTACTATGGTATTTATACAAGTGAACAAATTAAAAATATTTTATTTGCTACTGTTATTGCTGATAATGAGGATTTAAGTGATGGTGATCCATATTATTTTTATAAAGCTAGTGGAGCTATTTCATCTGATATAGATTTATATTTTAATGGAGATGGTTATTTAAAAGTAACTAGTAAAAATAAAGAAGGAATAGAAACTAAAGGTAATTTATCATTTACTGGTGGTAATGGTGATTATGAAATAATTGCTCAAGATGATTGCTTAAATACAACAACATCTAGTAGCGTTGAAAGTAATGCTAGAAATGATTTATTAATTGATGTTAATTCTTTGATAGCTAAAGTAGCAGAAGATGCTGATGAAGGTGATGCAATAGATTCTAATGGTACATTAACAATTAATAATGGTACGATTATTGCTATAGCTCATCCAACTAGTGGAGATGCTGGTTTAGATTCACAAAATGGAACATATATAAATGGTGGTACTGTTTTAGCTACTGGTAATATGACTGATCCTATATCTGCTGATTCTAAGAATAAGAATGTTTATGTTACATTTGGTAGTAAAATAGCAGCTGATACTTTAATTGTTATTAAAGATCAAGATGATAAAGTTATTACTGCATATAAAACTGATAGAAGTATTGGAAACCTATTATATAGTTCAGCTGATTTAGATTATGAATCGTTTAAAGTTTATACAGGTGGAACTATAGATGGTGAAGAAGAAAATGGTTTATATACTAAAGTAAATAGCTATAGTGGGGGAGAAGAAGTATCTTACGGTGTAGTTCAAAATTCTATGAATAATAGAAATAGTAATAGTAGTACTAATAAAACAAGAAAATTTTTAATAATATCTTTAATTGTTGAATTTGGATTATTAATAGCTGTATTACTTCTTGCTAAATTTGTTATATTAAAAGACTAGAATAATCTAGTCTTTTTCTATGATATAATATTCAAGGTGATACTATGAATGATGTTATCAATTTAATTATTAATAAACATAAAGATTTATTTGGTAATGACTATGTTATTGAAAGAAATAAAAGTGGATTTACTAATACTATTTATGAAATTAATAATTCTTTTATTATTAAGATATGTAATAAAGAAGATAATGAAGAAAGCTTTTTAAAAGAAATAGAGTTTTATAAAAATAATAAAGATAATAGTTTAATACCTCGTTTATATTATGCTCATGATATAAAAGATGATATTCCTTATTATTATGAAATTATAAAGAAAATTAAAGGTGTATCTTTATATTACCTATGGCATAACTTTAGTGATAAAGAAAGAGAAAATATTATTAAACAGTTATGTAATGCTATGAAAAGAATACATAGTGTTAAAGGAAATAATTATAACTGGGTAGAACATAATAAAAATAGATTTAATACTATATATTCTAAAATAAAAGAGATGAATATCTTTAATACTGATGAAGATAATAAAATAATGGAAGCTTATAATCTGTTTGATAAATATTTAATATCTGATGAAGTTGTATTAGTACATAATGATTTACATTTTGATAATATTTTTTATGAAAATGGTTCTATTAAATTAATTGACTTTGAAAGATCAATGTTTGCACCGAAAGATTTTGAATTAGATATAATTTATAGAATGGTTAGAAAACCTTGGAAATTTGCTAATGAAGAATGTGAGTTATTCACTAATAAAGAAGATTATGAATGTATTATGAAATATATTTCTAAATATTATCCTGAATTAGTTAATGTACCTAATTTAGATAAAAGATTAGCTATTTATGACATTATTTATTTTATGAATCAATTACTTGAATATCCTCATTTGGAAGAATTAAAACATGATGTTTTAGAAGCAGTTAATATAGTAATAAAAAAAGACTAAATTATTTAGTCTTTTTTAATTCGATATCTTTTGATATATACCATACAAATAATGATCCAATAAAATTACCGATAATACATATAATTATTGATACATCAAATGTTCTAGCAACTCCCATAGTAATAATATTAGCTATACAGTGTTGGAAACCGCAGAAAATGAATAGGGGAATTCCATAAATAATTCCAAGGGGAGTTCCTTTTTTATACATATATACGGCGATATACATTATAATTCCACAAAGAATACTTTTAATAAAGAAGGAAATTGATATATTCCATGTAGCTACTTTATTAATAGCATTAATCATTACTTCTTCATCTGTAATAGAGAAGGCTAAACCAAATATATATCCAGCAATTAGATTTGTTAGTAATATTATTAATAAGTCGGATATTTCTATCTTATCTTGAAATAAGAAACCACATTTACCTGTAAATAAATTTAAACCCATATAGCATACACCAAGTAATCCTAATGCAAAGATTATTGGTCCAATTGGATTTCCTAATTTTAATAAAGCATAATTACCTAAACTAATAAGTAATGATGCGGCTATACTTTTATTAATTAATTCTTTTGTTGTTTTCATTTTATCCTCCTATATTAGATTATACATCCTTTACTTTTTATAGGTATATAAATGTTTTTTATTGAAATTTTATTTATAGTTTAAAAAATGATAGATTTATATGATAATTATGATATATTATATTTATAGTAGAAAAGTGGTTGAAATATGAAAAAATATGCTTACGTTTGTGTTTTATCAACAGATAATTATTTAGATGGAGCTTTAATTCTTAATGAAAACTTAAGAGAACTAAATAGTAAATATGAATTATTATGTGTTGTTAATGATAGATTAAGTGAGGAATCAATCAAGACACTTCATAGATTTGGTATAAAAACTAAGAATACTAGAGCTATTAAAACTAATATGGGAATTGGTAGATGGAATTATACTTTTGATAAATTAAATATTTTTTCTTTAGTTGAATATGATAAAATTGTTTTCTTAGATTTAGATTTATTAATACTTAAAAATATAGATCATTTATTTGATTGGGATTCAATTGCTGCTGGATTAGATATGCCATGGCATGATGATGAGTTTAATAGCGGGGTTATGGTTATTGAACCAAATATGGATTTATATAATGATATGATTGAAAAATTATATGCTACTAAATATAATTATACTGGTGATCAAGATTTCTTAAATGATTATTTTGGTAAAAATTTTATTGCTTTACCTTTAAAATATAATCTTATGAGAACTTTATATTTAGATTCGGAATTGTTATATAAGAACTGTACTAAAAGAGGAGTATATAAATATATTAAAAATGAACCTAAAGATGCTGTAATAATTCATTATATTAGATCCTTAAAACCATTTATGGATAAAATACCATTTAATGATGAGTATTATCTTACGTATAAAAAATACATGGATTTAATTAAAGCAATGAAATGATTTAGATGGATTCTAAATCTTTTTCAATTGATATAGTTGGGTTTTTATTATATAATTATTAAGAGAATAAAAGGTGATATTATGTTAAAAGCTATTACAATTGGTCGAGCTACTTTTGAAATTAATTTAGTCGTTGATAAATTACCTGATGAAGGTACAGTTAATGAATATTTTGATAAAGGTGGCAATATTGGTGGTGGAACTGGTATTGTAGGTACTGCATTATCTAAGTGGGGTGTTGCAGTTGCTATGGCTACGGTTCTTGGTAACGATAATAATGGTACGAGAGTAAGAAAAATTCTTGAATCTTTAAGAATTGATACTAGATATATTGAGCCTTCTTATGATAATGACACACCATTATCTTTGATAGTATCAAATAATAATAGTGGAAGACATACAGTATATAATCTTTCTGATAAATTTGTTTCTTTAAAAAAGTTAGATTTCGATTTCCAACCAGATTTTATTTATTCTGATGGATATGATGCTACACAAACAAAGAATTTATTTGAAAGATATCCACATTCTATAAGAATTCTTGATGGTTCGATGATTTCAGCTGCTGTAATAGAAGATATAAAGAAAGCTAATTATGTAGTTTGTTCTATTCCGTTTGCTGAATATGTTTCTAAAGTAAAAATAGATGTTCAAGATCCTTCTTCTTTAGTAAGATGTTATCAATCTTTAAAGAAGAAACACTTATATACAGAATTTGTTATAACATTAGGTGAAAGAGGAGCTTTATATTGTATAAATAATCAAATTAAAGTTACTCCGTCTTTAAAAGTTAAAACAGTTGATACATATGGCTGTAAAGATATTTTTAGAGCAGCTTTCTGTTATGTTATTGGTTCTGGTGGAGATGTAGAAAAAGCAACAAAAATGGGTTGTATTGCAGCTGGTTTAGCAGCTACAAAAGTAGGGGGATATGATGCCGTTCCTACATTAGAAGAGATGAAGAACTTATATGAACAGAATTATCAATGATCCATTCACAGCTAGGTATCCTAAGCTAGATATTCATGGAGAAACAACTTTAACGTGTATAGCTATAATAAAATCATTTATAAATGATAATTATAAGCTAAAAAACAAGAATATTATAATAATTCATGGCAAAGGTACTGGAGCATTAAAAAAAGCTACTCATGAGTATTTAAAAGGCCATAAAATGGTAGAAAAGTACTATATTGATGGCTTAAATGATGGTCAAACGATAGTTGAACTCAAAATTTAGCACTTTTTAGTGCTTTTTTTATGAAAAAATGCTATTTTTCCTTGAAAATAGGGACTTTTATTGCTATAATATAGCTCCAATAACCATATTAATACGTAAAAACAGGAGCAAAATTTGACGGGGTTTGGCTTTTCTGCTACAATTTTAAGCGAGAAAAGAAATTAGGGGGTATAATTATGAAAGGATATGTTTTAGATTATATTAACGAGAATGAATTTAAGAAACTAGAAAGAGCTTTAAAGAAATATAATATGTTAGCATATAAAAAGCTTAATTTTGAATATTATCCATCTTTAAGAAATGGTAAATTTCTAGGTGAATTAACTAGTCAAAATAAAAAAGCTGGTACTATGACATATGAATTAAAGTTACCTGGTGATAAATCATTTGCGTTAGTTCATGGTGATGTTAAATTAATATATACTGTGTATGTTAATGAACAAACAGTTATGTTAAGTACAATTACACCTTCTGATATTTTATTAGAGGGACATAAATCAGAATTAACAACATATAAAGGTATTATGATATCTAAAGAGAAAAAAGCTCAAGATATGTTTAAAATCGATTTATTAAAAGCATTACAAGAAAACAAATAATATTGTAATGTTTTTTTTATGGAAAAATTTGCTTAAATAAGGGTTTTGTAATAATATATTGGGCATTAAGAAGGGGATTTTATGAATAAGAAGTTTATTTTAGCATCTATTGATATTATTCTTTTTATGATTCTTTCAATTGTTCTAGACTTTTTTATTTATAAAGTCTATTATTCTGATCTATTAATTGGTGTCATTATAGGTCAATTTATATTATTATTAATATCTTTATTTACTTATTTTAATAAGAAAACAATTATTTATAATATTGGTATATTTTTGACATTTATGATCAATATTATTTCGGTATTTTATATTTATAATATAGATAATAAATATGATTTATTTGAAGGTATTATTTATAATAAATATGAATATAAAGAATATACTTTATACTCTAAGAAAAACACTACTTATAATGAGATGTCTAAACTTTCTGGGAAAAAAGTAGGAGTTATGGTAAATAACTACGATAATGCTTGTAATGTTTTAAAAGATAATATAGATGTTGAATGTATTTTGTATTATTCAATGGAAGATATGTTTGAAGCATTAAAAATGGGTGAAATACAAGGATTTTTTATAGATGAATTTGATGATTCAATGGATATTATTGAATCAAATTATAAATATTTATCATCTTTTAAAGTTAAATGTATTAAATAATTAATTTTTTTTCATTTAACTATAAAATATATGATATATTATTATTGTAACTTTGGAGTGATTAACAATGGCTAAAAAGAAATCAAAGACTCAAAAATTAAAACAAAATATTAAGCGTAAAGCTAAGGAACAAACTAAAAAAACTGTTCAAAATGAACAGACTAAAAATACTCAAGCAACTAAGAAAACTACTCAAGTTGTTCCTAAAGAAGAAGTTAAATATAATGTTTTATTAACAGAGCCACAAAAATATAAAAAGAAAAAAGATAATAAAAATACTAAGCAAGAACAAAAGAAAGTTCCTGCTAGTAAAAAAGAATTACCTAAAAAAGGTAAAGTAGTTAAAAATACTGATGTTATTTATAATGTAGCTTTAACTAATAAAAAACCAGAAAAGAAAAAGAATGATAATAAGAAGCCTGTTAATCAAAAAAATATTAAAGATAAAAAGAAATTTAACTTCAAAGAATGGTTTAGTAATTTATTTAAGAAAAAACAAAAGAAAGAACCTAGTAGAGATTTAGATGCTTTATTTGGTGTTAAAAGAGATAAAAAGAAACAAGTATATAGTAAAGAATATGTTGTTAAGAAAGAAACAGGTAGAGATGGAAGATTAAAACAAACTAATTATTCTATTCAACCTAAAAAGCCTAAAAATGTATTCTTAAGGTTATTATATGAAATATGGACTAATTTAAATATTGTCTTTAATGCTATTTTAATTCTTACATTTGTTTTATTTGTAATTGGTGTAATTAAGATAGAAATATTTGAAAAGAATACTATTATTTATATTTGTGGTTTAATTTTATTCTTGATGGTTATTGCTATTTCTTATAATAAGCATGTTGAAGGTTGGATCTTTACAATATTATTATGTGCTGGTATGGGATATGCTATATATGAAATGCAATATACATATGGTTACATTAGTGCATTAAATACTAAAGAATTTGAAGAGAAAACATATTATGTTGTTACGTTTGATAATCCTACTAATAAGACTTTATATAATGTAAGTAATAAAAAGGTAGGAATCTTAAAAGATACTAATGTATATGTTGAAAGATATTTAAATACTAAAATTAAAACTAACTATGTAGAATATGAAAATGATGGTACGATGTTTGATGATTTTTATGCTCAAAGATTAAGAGCTGTTATAGTACGAGATAATGAGTATAAATATTTGGAAAATAATGTAGAAAATAATAGATCAGTTAAGATTTTATATGAATTCACAGTAAATGGAAGAAAGTAAACAATGTTTACTTTTTTTATTTGTAAAGATGATTGACGCGATATTATGGACTATTATCAATATATCGTATATTTGTTCGTTTTATGTATTTTTTTAACTCTTTTTTGAGATATAATATTTATAGAGTAAAAGGTAGAGTGTTTATTCTTAGAAAGGAGACTATATGACTAGTGTGGAGGCTTGGAATATATTTAAAAAATCAGGTAAGATTTTTGATTATTTAGTATTTGTAAGAATTAGGGATTATGAAAAAAGTAAGTAATGATTAGTAAAAATTTGTTATAATAGACATGGTGATTGAAAATGAAAGTAAAAAGAATACTGGCATATTTAATAGATCTATTTTTTATTTCTTTTATTGTAGCTTTGCTTTTTAGATTACCAATGTTTGAAAAAGACTATGACAAATTTGATGAATTAAGTAATCAAGAAATGAAATTAATATTTAGTGGTAATATAGATAATCTAGATGAAGATGGTATTTATGAATTAGAATATCAACTTAATAGAGCTTCGTTACCGATGTTAATTATAAGAGTAGGGGTTTTATTATTATACTTTGGTGTCTTTCAATATATATGGAATGGTCAGACATTTGGTAAAAGACTAATGAACATTAAAATAGCACCTAATACAGGTAAAGTATTAAATCCTGGTTTATTTATAATTAGAAGTGTTTTGGTTTCTAATATGATTCCAAGTATTTTAAATATATTAGCTTTAATCTTCTTTGGAAGAGAGTTATGGATAATAAGTTATAATTTTATTGGTAATTTTCAATTTGTTATCATGGGAATCTTGTATGGCTTTGTTATATTTAGAGAAGATGAAAGAGGATTACATGATATACTTTGTAATACAAAAGTTATTAGTAAGAGAAAGTAGTTATTACTACTTTTTTTTATTTCTCTAATATATTATAATTAATATGATAATAGGGTGATGTGATATGTTATTTAAATCTCAATTCATTAAAAAATATGAGAAATATGTATATGAAGCAAGAAAAGAATATTATGAAAATATTACAATTTATAATAAAGGTTATAGTATTAAAAATTTAATTGTTTATTTACCTATTATAGTTGCTGTAATAGGAGTATTCTTTGCCTTATTAAATGGTTTTGATATCAAAGGAATGATTATTGCTTTTGTAGTTGTAGTAGTACTTAATATTGCTATTAAAATTATGGAAAAGCTTTTTAAATTAAATAATTTAAGCAATTATGAAAATGCTATTAGAAGATTAGGATTCTTCAGTATAGAAAGCTATGAAAAAGCTTTAAAGTTATATGTTACAGGTAGATTTGGTTATTATACAAAATTATTAAATAATTATAAGCAACAATATGGTTTAAATGAAAAAAGTAAAGTTATTGTTGATATAAATGGTTTCCCTTTTTATATTTTTACAGATTCAAAAATGGATAAAATTATTTTATTACCTGCTAATACTAATTTGAAACCTAAACTAGATATAATTAAATATGGTTCTATTAGATATTACCGAGTAGATACTTTTAAGCAAATGATTGTATTGAAAACTAATAATGATGAATATTTCTTTAAAATGAACGCATTACAAGTATTTAACGAATTAATTAAAGAAAAAGAATATAAGAATCTTGGTTCATTTAATCCAGCAGAATATATAAGTGATTTTGAATTATTTATGCATAAGAAAAAAAGAGAGATTAAAGATAAATTATATATTGATAACAGTATTAGTTTTACTGCTTTAATAGAAGCAGCTGTATGTGTAGGTATTATTGTAGTATCTTTTATAATTGAAAAACATACTGGTGGTTATGAAACGCTTTTAGTTATAGCTAGATTAATTAGTATCTTCTTAATTGCTATTTTTACTAATACGTTTATTCATTACTTCAGTGGAATTGTTTATGGTGAAGATGATTATATTAGAATAATTAATAATGATCCAAAAATTATTGAAAGATTTAATGAATTGAAACTTGCTTTAAATATTAGAAATGATTATGATACTATTTATAGTTTAGAAGGTGCTCCTTATTTAACTTGGTATTGTAATGGTTATTTCCATTTATTCTTAAATGCTATTTACTTTGATGTTGTATATATGGTTATTAATCCAAAAACTATTCAATATTTTAAAGTAGAAGGTAATGAATGTATTATAAAAATGGATAATAGTGTTTTAGCTTTTAAAAGTAATGCTAAAAGAGTATTAGGTAAAGTAATTCCTAACAAGGATTATGATTGGCTTCACAGAATTGAAAAAAACAGAAGATAAGTATATAATTAATGTATATAAAATGTATTTTTATACATATTTAAGCAAATATTTTGTATAATAAATATGATAGGAAGTGTAATATGGCAAAGATGACTAGAAAAGAAGCACTTAGTAAATTAAGATTGCTTAATAGAGATCCTGCGTTTGTGATGTATGTAAATCCTTCAAATACATCAGCTATTTATATTGATGTTAATCCTTCAACATTAATATTGGGTGATACTTATTTAGGAAATGTGTTTGAGTGGGCAGATCCTGATCACAAACAATTAAAAGTATTAGGAGATACAGATGCTGATGCTTTTGTTATAGATGTTAAACCTAGAACAAATATGGATCCAACTATTACTCATGTTAAAATTGATGGACCAAACTCATCAGTATTAAAGAAGACTAATGAATTAGTTCAAGGATTATTAGTTCCTACTGAAAGAAGAATTGCTGGAGAAACATATCAATATATTACTGGTGATTTCTTTATTTTAGATGCTAATAGACCTAAATACGATGCTTTAATGCAATTAAGTAATGTATTAGAGATGGGTAGAGTATTTAGTGGTGGTTCAAGTGATAATGTTTTAGAAATGGGTGTTAAGATTAACACTGAAGATGGTAAAACACCATTTACAATGTTTATTAATAAAAATGATATTCCATCTGTTTTAAGATATATTAATGTATTAAAAACATTTAATGCAGAAATTGAATTACCTAATGAATTATATCAAATGGATTTAGTTGGTGTAGGAGCTTATAACATGAAGAACATGCCTGGTTCTACTGTTCAAGTTCCAGAACCTAAGAAAGCTTCAGAAACTTCTAAAGATTATAATGCAAGATTAGCTGCACATTTCCCTCCAGGATTAGCTACTGACCCTGGTACTGGATTAAGAGCAGCATATCCTTTCGAAAAAATGGATTATTCTAAAACAGTCGCTGCAAGCAATACTGTTATTGGTACAAATCCTACTTCTAATGGAGAAGCTCTTGATACTGTAGCTGTTGATCCAAATTATGAATCAGCAACTTATAGTAATCAAAGAGATTTAAATGGTAGAACTCGTGTTCGTCCTGCTTATGTTGATGATGGTGTAGGTCGTAGAGTAAGATCTGAAGAAGATCCTGGTATAAAAGCTAGAATTATTAATGGTTTAAAAACTACTGGTAGATTCTTAAAGAATCATAAAGGTGTTATTATAACTTGCATCGCTGTTGCAGCTATTGCAGGATTTGCAATTGCTGGCGCTGGTGGTGTAGGAGCATTACTTTCAGGTATTGCAAGATATGCTTTATTAGCTGCTAAACAATTAATTCTACCAATTCCACAAGTTTTGGCTCATTGGTTTGTAGGTAGTCAATTAACTACTCAAGCTGCATGGATTGCTATTTTAGAAACAGTTGGACTTGTTGCTTTAGCAAGACATGTTATCAAAAAGAAACTTGCTGATCGTAAGAAAAGAAGAATTTCACAACAACAAATAGATCGTAATAATATGGCTAAATGGCGTGCATCAAATGCTGAACTTGAGACTTTAATTTCTCAACTTCAAAATAGTTTAACTTCTCTTGATGCTGAATTAGCTGATCCTAGTTTAGTTGGACCAGAAAGAGATGCTGTTCAAAGAGCTAGAGATAAAGCTGCTGCTAAGATAGCAGATGCTCAAGCTAAGATAGCTCAAAATAAAGCAAATATATCTGCACTTGAGCCTGACGATTTAGAGGCTGGAGATTTAACATTTGTAGACCGTGAAGAACTAGGAGGAGGAATTAGATTTTGATACCTAAATTTAAACAATATGACGTTTTAAAATATGGAGCTGAAAGATATTTTATAATTGATGTAGTAACAGATTTGGGGGACAAAAACTATTATTTCTGCTGCGAAGCTACATTAGATGCTCAATTAGATTTTAATAATGTAGCAGCATTTGAAATTACGGTTGATCAAAATAATGAGGAAATGATCAGAATGATTGATCCTGATTCTGAAAACTTTAAAACTTTAGCAGTATATGAATTAGACCAAGTTATGTCTGAGTTATATCCTCAATATAATGAAAAGTTAGAAGAATTATTAGATTTAGAAGAAGAGTAGTCGTATGACTACTTTTTTTGTGATATACTTATGATAGGATAGTGATGTTATGGATTTAGCTAAATGTAAAATTCAAGATTTCGATGATATTGTTTTAGCAACTAGAGAATCGCAAGGATATGAAAACTGTGAAGATGCTATCAAATATGTTTTATTTGATGATGATAGTGTGTTTCCAGCTAATGCAAAGATAAACAATAATAAATACTTGTATATTTCATCTAATAATGGTGCAAGAAAAAAAGCTATGATGATGCAAAGAGATGATTTAGCACATATTATGGTTAAATATTGTATGCAATCATTTGGTTTAAGAGGTAAAGATTTCACAATTAATGATGAAGAATTACTTCTTAATCAAAAGCGTATTGATCGATTAGAAATTAGTCCTTATGAGATGATTGAACAAGTTGCATACTTAGCAATTAATAATGTTTATTTAGCATATGAATATCTTTTTGCTAATAAAAAAATACTATCTTCTGTAGTATCTTATATGATGCAAGAAAGGTATATTTCGGATATCAAAGATATTCTTGACAATTTTTCAGGAATAGTTAATAATAATGACATCAGTACGGAAACTAGATATTCTTTTTATGATGCCTACATGAATTTGGATAATAGTTTCGCCGAAATAAAAAGGAATAATCCTGAGTATATAAAGTGAGGTTAGGAAAATGGCAAAAAATTTAAAAGAAGGATTAAAAGACGTTAAACAAAAAAGTGGAGGATTAATAAGCGAATTCAAAGCATTTATCTTAAGAGGTAATGTTATGGATATGGCAATCGGTGTTATCATTGGTGGTGCTTTCCAAGGAATTGTAACAGCTTTAACTAATGATTTTATTAATCCACTTATTGCAAGTATTGGTGGTGTAGAATTTGGTGGTAAATTACACTTACCATGGACTCCAGAAGGAGATGCTGGTCAATACTTATTATGGGGTGACTTTGTAACAGCTATTATCAATTTCTTAATAATGGCTTTAGTTCTATTCATCTTATTAAAGGCAGTTAACAAAATTATGGATGCTAGAAAGAAGAAAGAAGAAGAGGAAGCTCCTGCAGTTGTTAAGAGTGATGAAACTATTCTTCTTGAAGAAATTAGAGATTTATTAAAAGAAACTAAAAAAAGCACTAAATAGTGCTTTTTATTTGTAATTAATTAACATTCCAAGGATAGACATTAATGTTCCAAATAACATTATGATAGCCATTATCCATCCAGCTATTTTCATTATTAAACGATTCTTTTCGACTCTAGACATTTTTTTCTTTTTAGTTGGTTTAATTACTACTTCTTCTTCTACTTCTTCTGTTTCTATATGTCTTTTTTTGCTCATCTTTTTCACCTCGAAACTTTAAAACTATATATAATTTAACATATTTTAGTTTTTAAGTAAATAATATATCTAATTTTATTAAATAGGTTGTATCATTTATCTTTAATTATATGTTATAATGTATTATAGAGGTGGTTTCATGGAAGCTTTAACTATTAGTGCTGCTAACTTGGATACTATTGAAAAGAACTTGGGTTCTGTTGCTAAAGAACTTAATGGGGTTGTAAGTAATGTATCTGATGTTAGAGAACATGTTAATGAAATGGATAATAAAGTTGAAGACTTACATAATGAAGTTAAAAACCTTGTAAAGGATATTAAGGAAACAACTATTATAACTAATGCTAGACAAGCTATTATGTATAATAACGAACAAATTGAAAAGAAATATGGTTATTATGATAATGTTAGAAGAAATACATTATCTCTTTTAGATGCTTGTTTACATTCTAATATAAGAATTTCATCTTTAATTAAATTAAGAGATAATATTCTTCTTAATAATCCTAATTATTGGCTTGCTAATGCTTTATGTGCATTAACTTCTTGGATATTGGATGATAAGGAAAATGCACAGAAAGAAATGCAAAATGCTTTAAACAAAGATAATAGTAAAACTAGTTTATTCTTTGCTTTAATGAATTTAAAACTTGGTAGAAATCAAACAGCAGTCAATTGGTTAAATAGATATTTAAGTACGGAATCACCACTAGAATTAGATAAACATTTTATAACAGTATTAGATCTTGTTTCATTAGGTCATTTTGGTGATAATGCTAAGAGAGTTTTATTAGATAAAATTGATAAATGGTTCTTAGTATTAAATAATGAGAGTAGTATTAAAGCTAAACAAGTTGATACTTGGTATGATTTCTTAGAATCATATAAAAAGAAAGAAGTTATTTTACCGGTATATCGAAATTATGGGCCTGAAGCTGATTTAATGGAAGATAATTTAACTACTGGTATTGTTTATGATAAATTTTCATTATATTTAGATGAAGTTATGGCTACTGATGCTTCTAATAAATCAATTGATGATGTCTTATATGATTTGATTTTTGAATATGAAGGAAAAGAACAAGAGTTCCAAAAAGATAATCTTCTTAATAAGTTAATTATTGAATGTAATGGAGATAGAGATGAAGCTAATAGATTATATAAGAAACAAGAAGGAATATATAGTGATAAAACTGATTTAGTTTCATTATTTAGTTCAATTGTTTTATATAAAGATAATTTTAAAGTTAGTTCAGAAACAAGAAAAATTGCTTTAACATATGTTAAGAATTATATAATTGAAGCTTTAAATAAATTAAATAGTACAATTGTAGATCATGACTTTAAGATTCAAATTAATGACTTTACTACTACTTCTAGAGATGGAAGAAATAGTGAAGCAATTAAGAATGAAATTGATTCTTATTTAGGAAATAAATTTGATGTTGAAGATAAAGATTTATTATTAACTCTAATAATTATGGATATTCTTGGTATTATTGGTTTATTCTTAACTAGAAATGGCGGAATATTAAATATTTTATTAATAGTATTCTTAGTTATTGGCAACCTTGTATTATTTGCTAAAATGGGTAAAAGAAATAATATCAGAAAATACGAAAAGAATAAATTAGGTAATAATATTTATTCTTCTATAGATGCTATTTTAGCAGAGTTTGTTGATTATCGAAGAATAATGGATGCTAATTTAGAAACATATAATGCTATTATTACTGATTTAAATAATATGCAAACAGTTAATTATATTAATAGTAATGGTGAACGTAATATAGATGTAGGTGAGTAATATGGATGAACAATTTAAACCAATAGATGTTCCACAAAATGAACAATCTACTAATGGATTTACAGCTATTAAAACTGAAGAACCTAAACCTACTGTAGTAAATAATGGTCCGGTTCCAAATAATGATGTTTTAAAGAATTTACCAGAATGGAACTTAGAACCTCCAGTAGAGATTAATAGAGGTAACTCATGAGTTATGCTGATTGGTTAGATTTATTAGAAAAATTTAATAATACTAATTTAGATAATGAATCATTAGAAAAATTACTTAGTTTAGATGGTAATCCAGCATTTAATGAAAGATTAGTTCCTGTTTTTGGTGAATTAATTGGGGCTAGATTACAATTAAGTACGAATAAGATAATTGATGAATTAAATAATATTTTTGATGATCAAAATTATATGGATTTTATGTTAGTTTCTTTTAAAAAAGAAGTTAATTATTTAATAAAAATGTTAGATGTTAAAATCCTTGATCAAGCAGATAGAATAGCTCTAAAAGCTCAAATAAAAGAAAAGGTAGATAAAATATATGAACTTTTAGATAAAAAAGCTTTAGAAATTGATTATACTGGAGTATTATCAATGTTAATAAAAAGTAATGGAATAAAATGGAGTTGATATTATGAATTATGAAGAAACAAAGGAATATTTGAAAAGATATTTAAAAGCAAGAATTCCAGTTATTGCTGTAAATAGTGTAGAAAAAAACAGAGTAATTAGAATTTTATCAGAAATAGCTGATGAAGTTGGATATGTTTTTAATCTATTCCAAATATCACAAGGTGTTACTGATTTAAAAACCAACACAGTTGTTTGTGAAGACAAAACAATTATGAGTGCATTAGAATATGTTACAAATCAGATTAAGCATCAAGAAAACTACAACTTTATTTTAGGAGATGTATCTGATATAGATACTTCTAGTATGGTATCAAGATATTTAGCTGATGTTATTGAGAAAGCTGAAAGTAAGTCTGGCGTTATTATCATTATTACTAATGAACCAGTATGGGGTAATATTTTAAGACTTGGTATTAGTTTAAAACTTGGATATCCTACCGAAAGTGAATTAAAGCAAGAAATCATTAAAACAATTAAACCATATACTACACAAATAACTGTAGAATGGGATGATAACGATTATTCTAAAGCTGCTACTTACTTACAAGGTTTAAGTGAAATGGAAGCTAAAAATATTATTTCCTCTTTAATAGTTAAAGGTAGTATTACTAAAGACGATTTAAAGGAATTAAAATATTCTAAACAATCTTTATTTAATGATATTGCTGGATTAGAAGCAATTTCAGTTGATGAAGATTTTGAAATTGCTGGATTAGATAATCTTAAGGATTGGTTAAATGAAAAGAAAACATTAATGGATCCTTTATTTAAAGAAGAATTACAAAAGAGAGGTATTGCTGCTCCTAGAGGATTACTATTAACTGGTGTTCCTGGTTGTGGTAAAAGTATGTGTAGTAAAACTGCTTCTTCAATATTTAATATTCCTCTTTATAGACTTGATTTAGCTACTGTACAAGGTTCTTATGTCGGTCAAAGTGAAAGACAATTAAAAGAAGCATTAGATATGGCTGAATATGTTTCACCATGTGTTTTATGGATAGATGAAATTGAAAAAGGTTTAAAAGAAGGTAATGGTAGTAATACTACTACTAAGATGATTGGCCAATTCTTATTCTGGTTACAAGAATGTAAGAAACCAGTATTTGTTATTGCAACAGCTAATAGTATTGAAGATTTACCTCCAGAATTAACTCGTAAAGGTCGATTCGATGAGATATTCTTTGTTGATTTACCTAATAAAACTGAGAGAAAAGAATTAATTAGTATATATTCTAGAAAATATTTAAAAGTAGAAGTATCTGGTCCTTTAATGGATAAGTTAATTCAAATTACTGATGGATTTGCTTCTGCTGATATTGAAGCTACTTTTAGAGCTATTGCTTATAAGTTAATTGCTAATCCAAATATTCAATTAACTGAAAATCTAGTAATAGGGGAGTTATCTAAGGTATATTCTTTATCTAAGACTAACCCAGAAAAGATTGCTGCTATTAGAGCTTGGGGTAAAGAAAGAGCAACAAAAGCGTCAAGAGAAGAAATTTAGTTTCTTCTTTTTTTATTTTATGTTATATAATTAAATTAGAGTAGGTGATTAGATGAAGAAAAGTCTATATAATATCGCTAAGAACAATTATGTCGCTGTTTTATTTTTTTCTATTGTAATCTTTTCATTAGCTTATGTAATTAATTATGAATATAAGGAATTAGATAATAAAGATTTAGATACAGCTAAATATATAGAAGAACCTACATCTATTGAATTAGAAGAAGACCATCCTTTAGTTAAGGAATTGTTAAGTTATTTAAATACTGGTGATAATGAAACATATGTTGAATATCAAACTATGTATAACAAGAATAAAATTACTAGTAAAAACTTTAAAGATGAAGATATGTTATATATAGCTTATAAGTATTTGGAAAGGAATAATGATTTCTCATCATATTTAACTGAAATAATCTCAGATGAGGGACTTTTTGATACTTATTATATAAATACATATATTACTAAAGATTTATTAAGAGAAACGGTAAAAAAGATATTTAATGTTAATTTATATATTTTTGTATCTTTCTATACTAATTATGATGATATATGTGAATTTGAAAATGAAGAATATACTTGTATAGTTAAACATAATCCAGGTAATAATAGTGAAGTTCAATTTGTAAAAGCTATTAAAGATGATCAAGATGTTATAATATATCAAAAATATAAGTATAATAAATATGATAATTCTTATAAAACTTTTAATGGTGAAGAAATAGGGGAAGGTTATTACAAAATAGTATTTAGGTTAATAAATGATAATTATTATTTTGAAAGTAGTGAATTAATTCCTGAAGAAAACTAGAGATAATCTAGTTTTTTTATTGTAATTCCTTGACATAGCATGTGTTAAGCAATATAATTAATATGTAAAATATTTATGAAGGGAATTGGTAAAAATGCGTAAATTAAATGATCTTTTTCAAGAGTTGGGAATATCTAAAGTAAGACTTGCTAAATATTTAGGAGTATCTAGACAAATGGTTTATAACTATTTGGAGTTAGATGACATTAATAAATGGCCTAAAGAAAAGAAGTTATTATTATTTAAGTTATTAGATGTAAGTGATGCAGCTGAAATAGATAATATTGAAGTTACTACTGATTATTTAATGAATGTAGAAGGTAGACTAAATCAAGGTGTTAAGAGTACTGCTGAAATAGAAAGCCAATTTGACTTCAAAGGATTAAATAAAGAATCACAAGTATTATTAAGTGATATTACTTATTTATTAAAAGAAAAATTAATAGATGATAATACGAAAGATGAAAACTATTATGCTATTTTATATTTATATCATTTATTACAATCACTTGATAATGTACCAGAGATTAAATATATATTTGGATATATGAGTAAAACTACTGGATTTACTAATCCAGAAGAATATAAATTCCAGGAAGATAAACAATTTATATTTGAAGGAATTTTATATTCAGCATTAACTCTATATAATAATGGTGGAGCTTCTCGTTCTAAGTTAGCTGAATCTCATAAGAGATTTGTTCAAGAAATAGAGCAGAAGAATGAAGAAAAATTATCTCGTACTCAACAATTAAATACTATTAAGATTCAAGCATTAAAAGAATTAGGATTCACTGAAATAAATGAAACTAATGTTGCTGAAGTATTTGAAAAAATAGCTGAGATTCAATCAAGAAAGGTATAATTATATATCTTTCTTTTTTTATGCAATAATTAATTAAAATTAGCGCCCTACTTTAATATTTGAGACGAAGTAGGGGAATTATACCTATTTTTATAATATTGCTTAAAACGGCTAAAATTACGTTATTCCGTGAGATGATTAATTGTCCATCTTTTCATGTCTCGATGCCGATTTTGAAAATGGCGTTTTTATATAAATAATTATTTTTTTTCATAATTTTCAAAAAATAAAAGCCCCCTATCAAAAAATGAAATTTTGAGAGGGGAGTTATAGAAAAAAATAATATATAATATTTAGATCAAAAAATATGTTATTCCGTGAAATGATTAGTTATTCATCTTTTTATATTTCGATGCCGATTTGAAATTGCATTTTTATACTTAAATGATCAATTGCCTTACTTATAGTACTTCGATGCCGATTTCTAAATATGAACCATTTCCATGAGATGATTAGTTGTTCATCTTTTAATATCTCGATGCCGATTTTGAATCATATATTCAGAAGCGAACATTTGTTATTTATGAGATAGTGATAAAAATAGAATTAATAATTAATTAATCAAATTATTTAAAAATTAAAATTTAAATCAGATTATATAATTTATATATGTGTGCAGGCGAATAATGTAGATTGCATAATAATAATTATAAATAATTTATAAAATTTGGCTTAAATATGGGCTTTTCTTTTGAATTCTGTACTTCGTATAATATATATTATGTTAACCGTATAAAAAGAAGTAAAAAGAGTAATAGGTAAATTAAATTACTCTTCTTTTGGAACATAATCTTTATTCTTACATGTTAATGGAATTGAAACTTTATCAGTATTAAACTTACAATTACATGTAGGACTATTGTTATTACAATTACATTCTACAGCTTTCTCACATCTTGCTATTCTAACATCTTCACTAGATGGAGCATTAGTAGAGGCGAAAGATTTAATAATTGATTCCATTTGTTTGGTTTTTTCTTCACCTATTCTATTAAGTGATTTATAAGTACCTGGATTAATTATATCTGATCCGCCTTTTGATTTATATTCATATAGAATAGTTAATTTTTCATCCATTTTTTTAAGCTCATCCAATGCTTGAGGACATGCGTTTTTATTTTTCTTATCGCATAGGTATTTTCCACTAATATAGTTATACATCTTCTCTACTTCTTTAGATGCATAGTCTTCAAGTCTTCCTATGTAATCACGATCTTTTTCATATTTATCCATTATATCGATAATCTTATCTAGATCTCGTTTATCACCGGTTACATAGAATTTATTCAAAGACGTTCTTACATCTTCAGTAAAGTCATATGTCTTATTATCAATTACTTTTTTACCTATTATAATTGTTAGGATGATAGCAATGATAATAAAGATTTTAATATACTTGCCTATGCCTTTCATTATATTCACTCCTTGTATATTTTGTTACGTGGATGATATTCATAATCATTTTTTATTTTTTCATTTACTAAATGCGCATATATTTGTGTTGTAGAAATATCTTCATGTCCAAGTAATTCTTGAATTACTCTTAAGTCTGCTCCATGTTTTAGTAAATGAGTTGCAAATGAATGCCTTAGTACGTGGGGTGAAACATTTTTTTCTATTCCTGCCCTATTACATTCTTTTTTTATTATTTTGAAAAATCCTTGTCTACTTATTTGAGTTTTGGAATTGGAAATGAATAAGTAATCAGATACTTTTTCTCTTAGAATTTCGTTTCGATAAAATCTAACATACTTTTCTAAGAAAGATAATGCATAATCTGATACAGGTATTATCCTTTCCTTCCTACCCTTTCCAAAGACACGAACTAGAGAGTTATTAATATCAACATCTGTTATTTTTAAATTACATAATTCTGATATTCTAAGTCCTGTAGCGTAGAGGATTTCTAACATTGCTTTATTTCGATAATCATATGGTGTTACACAATTTATATCAAGTAATTTATCTACTTCCTCTTCTGTTAGAAAAGTTGGCAATGTTTTTGGTAATTTTGGACTTTTTATATTCACACAGGGATTCTTACTAATAATGTTATCATTTACTAGAAAGGTATAAAAAGAATTAATTACCGTGATATAGTGACTGATGGTTCTGGTATTTTTTTCTTGAATGGTACTTAGATAATTTTGGATATCTTTATAAGTAACATTCTGTAAATTACCATGGAAATAAGTATCAAAATCTTTTAAATCATTCTGATAGCTTTTAAGAGTATTATTACTTAGTTTTCTTTCAAATTGTAAGTAATCGATATATTTAGTAACTAAGTTACTTGGTACGTACTCTTCCATATCATCACCATACTATTTATATTATAAAATAATTAAGATAAAAAGTAAATAAAGAAACCATGCTTTATTTGTTTAATAAAAATTAATTTTATATATAGAATTTGTTTGGTATAATAATTAAAGAAATGCGTTATGCATAATGAGAGGAATA
>JAFWRK010000079.1 GCA_017519965.1 Bacilli bacterium | reverse complement strand
TTTATCTTCATTTTTTAATATTATTTGTTTTGCATTGTAATATATATTTATTATTTCAGAAATTAATAATGCTTCATTTGATATTTTTTCTTTATAAAATAAATCATATTCTGCTATATTTAGTTTTAATACTGTTTTATTGTTTAGATAATAATCATCTTTTATTTTTTTTATTCTTCTTCTTTTTATTATTTCTACTTCACTTTCAATTATGTTTGCTGATGTTATTTTATCAAATCCAAATGATATTAGTCTTTTCAATGCAATATCTAATCCTTCTTTATTTCCATTTATGTAGTTTAGTATTAATTCTGAAAATAATATATTATTCATAAAATCACTCCAGTTCTTTAATTATAATTCATTTTTTTATGTATTTCAATTCTTGTATTTTTTGTATTTATAAGTTTAATATTAATAAGTATTTAGAATATGAAAAGAATAAGTAAATATTATTCCTAAATTGAAATTTCTACCGTACTACTAGGTGCGGTTTTGGGGTAAAATAAAAAAACCAACTTTTGTTGGCTTTTTTTATTATTTAATAAATCCTAATAATTTTAGAATTGCATCTCCAATTGGTCTTCCTTTACCTTCATATGGACATTCACAAATACCAATTCCTGGATTATCATTTAATTCTACAACTGAGTATTCAAATTTATTGTAGTTTTCTATTAATATATCGACTCCACAGATTTTAGCATTAAATAGTTTAGCAGCTTTAACAGCAATTCTTTTGAATTCATCTGGCATTTCATCTGTTAAGTCAATTGATTCTCCACCAGTAGAACAATTAGAATTATCTTTTACGAATATTCTTTTTCCTTTTTCTGGAATAGACTTAAGAGATAATTTTTTTCTTTTTAGAATATCTTTTAATGAATCATCTATAGTTATAATTCTTCCAGATAATCCGTGCCATGGTTCTTTATTTTTTAATTTGATTAATTCTTCGATGTTTGTTTTACCATCACCTACAATGCTTGCGGCACGACGATGAACAACACAGATACATTCATCTCCAATTACTAGGAAACGATATTCTAATCCTTTTTTGAATTCTTCTACAATTACTTTTGTATCATATTTAAATGCATTTTTGATTGCTTCTATTAAATCATTTTCATTAACAGGTTTTTCAAATACTGTAATACCAATACCTTTATTTGTAGTATTAGGTTTAACTACAATACTTTTACCTACAAATGGTCTTATATAATAAGATAAGTCTCTTTTTGAAACTCCTTTTTCTAAAATAATACCATTTGGTGTATTAATATTATTCTCTCTTAATACATCTTTTACTAACTCTTTATTATCTGTAATAAAGGGGTAGGTTGATACATCTTTACTAGTTTTAGTTGCTTGGTAGATATATTCTTCCATGTCTTCATTATAAACCTTAATAAAGCTTCTTGCTTCATCTAATATATCTACTTTTAAATCATGTTTTAATGCTGCTTTTATTACACATACTGTAGATGGTTCTAGAAGAGGATATCCATCAAGTACACATTTTTCGATGTATCCTTTTGTACTATTGTTCTTCATACATTTCATCCTCCTCGGTAATTAAACCAAGCATTTTTAATATTTCAATACCAATATGTGCATCTGGACCCTCATATGGCCATTGATTAATATCATATCCAGGATCAGCATTTGTTTCTAGAATAGCATATTCATCATCTTCTAAATCATCAATAATGATATCTACTCCGCATACATAAGATTCAAAAGCTTTTGCAGCTTTTTCAGCTATTCTTTTAAATCTATCTGGAACTTTATCTGTTAAAGAAATACTTTCTCCACCAGTTGAACAGTTAGAGTTTTTTCTTAACTTAACTATTTCACCTTTTTTAGGTATATCTTCTAATGTTTTTCCAGTTTTTGTTAAAAAAGTTTTAAGTGGGGCATCTATTTTTATTTTTGTATCTAATAATACATGCCATTCTTCTTTATTTTTTTCTTCTATTAACTTTTCAATTGTTGATTTACCATCACCAATTACTTGTGCACCTCTACGAGTTACTACACTTATACATTTTCCATTTATAACTAGGAAACGATATTCTTCTCCTTTAATATATTGTTCTATTAAGACATCTTTATCAAATTCAAATGCATAGTTTACTGCACGTAGGAATTGACCTTTAGTAGGTGGAGTGGTAAATACTGAAATACCTATACCACCATTAGTAGTTCTTGGTTTAATAACGATTGCTTTTTCTTCATAATTTTCATATAGATCTTCTAATTGCTCTTCTGATAAATTATCACTAATCATTATTCCTTTTGGGACTTTTAATTTAGCTTTTTGCAAAATTTCTTTTGACTCGAATTTATCATTAGTCAAATAGTGAACTATATAATTATCTTTTCTTGTTTGTGTTGCTCCTACAATATATTCTTTCTTACCGTGTTTTTTAAATTCAATAATTGAATTATTATCACGATCTTCTAGAACTCTATAGTCAACACCTCTAAGAATTGCATCTCTAAGTAGAGCAGATGGAGCATTATAAATCTTTTTACCTAAATTTATAAAGGCATACTTGCCATCTCTTGCTTCTTCATTATACTGTTTAGCAATATCCATTAAAGCATTAACGTATCCTTTTTCTTCTATTAAAGCTTTTACTTTAACTGAAGGAGTAATTCCTTGCTTTAATTCTCTTTGAATCTTATTTAAGCTTTTATCAAAATTTAAATCTAATTCTTTAGATACTTTTAATATTTCTTTTATTTCTTTTAAAATTAATTTCTTTTGTTCTTCGTTTATACCATTTTCTGCTACTTCTCGATAATTGTATGTTTTTTCATCTTTCTCATCTTGTAATAGACAATGAAATAAGAATCCCACAATAAAATCCATTTCTTCTAATGGAACTGTGGTTTTATCAAATGGGTTTAAATCTAGTACTCTAACTTCAATATGACTTATTGGGTTATTTGCTAGATCATCTATATCATATTTCCATTTACCTTTAATACGTATAGGAGTATATAACTCAGAAATAGATACAATATTTCCATTTTTAATATTTTTTCTTAGACTTGCAATATGCTTTTCTTTATTATCATAATTTACTTCATCTAAATGTAAGTTTTTAAACCCTTTTTTATTACTATTTCTTATGGAGCAAGCTGTTTCATAGTCTGTACTTAGCTGTTTTGGTGTTGCTCCAAAAAGTGCTATTATCATCCATAACTTCTTAAGATAATTTCTTATTATTTTAAAATAAGCATCTTCTAAAGTATCTGGTAAATTACTATTAAATCTTTTTAATTCCTTATAGTATTTTTCATTAATAGAAAAGTTTAAATGGACTCCTGACATACAGTACATTTCATAACCGTATTTTTTGTATAAATACATCTCATATTCATGTTCTTTTTTGTTGTCACCGTATTCTCCAAAATTAAAATTTTCAGCATCTGGTAAGATACATGGCATACTATAAGGCCATAAATATTCGCCTTCTTTTCGTAATTCTTCTAGAACTACATTTGTAACATTTAATAATTTGTTATAACATTCTTTGGTTGTAGGACAAGGAGTTGTTCTTAACTCTAGCTGTGCTGCACCGAAATCTGTTGTGATGAATGCGTTACAGTTTCTGTTTCCAAACACTCGGGGGTGTGGTAAATCAGATAATTCACCATTTTCGTTTGTTCTTAATCCTTCTCGTTCAATCCCGATGTTATATTTATTTGATATCATTTTAATTTAAGACCTCTCTTTTTTCACAATATCGGCTTTATTATAGCATATATTAATTGAAATGTACATCTGTTGTTTTTTTGTTATAATTAAGATGGTGATAATATGAAGTGTTTTAATAATTATTATATGGTTAATAATAATGATAATAGTAGTGTTGATGATATATATTATATAAATGTTATTAAAGAAGTTATTATTAATCATTTTGAAGATATTGGTTGTAGTTTTGACTATGTTAGAAAGTTTATTATGAATAAAGTATTAGATCATCCTAAACATTGCCCTAAAAGTTTGAATAAAGATAACAATTATGATTATATATATTTGAACGTTAAAAAGTATTCTTATTGGTGTCAGGTAATATATCAATTATCTCATGAATTAGGTCATTCTTTTTGTAATTCTAATAATTATAGAGATAGCGTTCCATGGATAGAGGAGACTATATGTGAAGCTTTATCTTTATACTTTTTAAATTACTTTTATAAAAATTGGAATGATATAGAATTATCTAAAATTAA
Organism: Bacilli bacterium; assembly: GCA_017519965.1. The sequence continues at coordinate 10,392 of JAFWRK010000079.1, read as the reverse complement.
CAAGAGTTATAATATTAGTATTAAAGAGTATATAGAAGATATTTTAAATGATAAAGGTACTAATAGATTAAGTGATTGTAGTAGTTTAGATAAATTAGTAGATATTAATAAGAGTAGTACTAATAATAGGGAAGATAGACATAATGAAATGATTAAGTTATATAGATTAATGAATAAAGATAATATTAATAGTTTAATTAAATATAGAGATTATGTTATAGATAATAGTATTTTATTAGATACTAAAAACTATTTAAAAAAATATTCTAATGATGCAGTAAAATATTTATGTGAATTACAAGATAATGTGTTATAATTTATGCTAGAGGTAGCATATGAAAAGAAGACTTAAGAGAAAACTTAATATTAATAAAAAAGTGATAGCAGTACTAGCTATCTTTTTAGCTGTTGGTTTTGCATATATTACTAGTGCCGTTAATATTGGAGGAGTATTTACATTATTTAAAAGTACATGGGATATTCATTTTAATAATGTACAAGTAACTAGTGGTAGTGTAAGTGCATCAACTCCATCTTTTGATTCACAACATCCAGAACTAGATTTAAGTGTTTCTTTGACTAATCCAGGAGACTTTTATGAGTTTACTATTGATGCAGTAAATAATGGTGATATAGATGGTATGTTAGATACATTCTCTGATTTAGGTTTAACGGAGGAACAACTTGCGTATTTAAAATATACAGTTACGTATACAGATGGAGAAGAATTAGCTAAGTATCAAGAATTAAATGCAGGAGATACTTGTACATTTAAAATAAGAATAGAGTTTAGAGATGATATACCAGCTGAAGACTTACCACAAGGTGGAGCATCACTAAGTCTAGGATTTGATGTATCATACGTAAGAGCAGATAACAATAGAATAAGACGTAGAGCAGAAAATACTCTATACAATGTATTAAAGGCAGAAGCAGAAAGTGGAGGACTAGCTAAAAAGTATACAGGAGAACATCAAGACTCTATGGATGCATCTAAATCTACAAAAGATATATATCACTGGTATGCTGATAATGATACAGATGGAACTGCCGTTACAAATAAAAATAATGTAATATTTGCTAATCACTGTTGGCAGTTAATTAGAACCACAGATACCGGAGGAGCAAAACTATTATATAATGGAGAAGAAAATAACAATCAATGTCTTAATACAAGGGAATCACATGTTGGATATGCTTCTAGTTACAGCCAAAACTTAGCTTCTAACTATTGGTATGGAACCGATTATATCTATGACTCTACAGCACAAACATTTAAAGTAAGTGGTACAACAGAACAAACTACATGGAATGCCACAACTGGCCCAGGATTAATTGGAAAATATACTTGTAAATTAACAAGTGAAGATGGTTCATGTTCAACTTTATATTTAGTTGAATCTTATAGTGATTCATCGAGTGCTTATGTAATACCATTAAACTCAAATTCTAATTATTCACGATTTGGAACTCTTCAATTTAATGCAAGTTATAATTCACCAACTTATGTCGGATACATGTATGGAGACGTTTATTCATACAGCACGACAAGTGGAACAACAAGTCAAAGTTTTACCACAACACAAACTATGCTATCATCTACTTCTTTAGAAACATCTTATTGGTATGCAGATAGTATTGATTATGGAACTTTAACAGCTAATCGATATTCACTAGTAGATCCATATCAAGTAAGTACAACAACCGATTATCCTAATTTGGTAGGAAAGTATACTTTTAGAAATTCAAGCCAAACGAATACAGCAACTAGTGTTTACTACATTGCAGCAGTTAATAACACAACAATGTATTATAAGCAACTACAAAGTGGCAACTTATTATCTTTCTATGAACCAATAGTATTTGGGGATTCCATCACAGATAACGGAGATGGTACATATACAATTAATAATCCAACCAATGTGACATTATCTGATTGGTATACCAATTATGCAACATACGTTAATAAATATACATGTAATGATAGTAGTATAACATGTGCAAATCCAAGGTATACAACAGCCACATTTTCAACTAATTATACCTATATGAATGCAGGCGAAAAGATAATGATTGGAAAGACAAGAAGTGGATTAACTCTTACGGATACATTGTTAGTAAGAAAAGATGAACTAGTGATTAATTCGAGTAATTATAGTGATTATAAATATACATGTAATACAGATAGTGCTACATGTACAGAAAGTACACTTAGAATGATATCTGGATATAGTACAACAGGATATAACTATGCACCAAATCATTATTATGGAAGTAGTGTAACATGGGATGGAACCAATTATACATTGGTAGATCCAATAGAAATTGAAAACTATAATAATATGAATAATATTTCTACACATCACTATATGTGTGTATCAAATGGATTAAAAACATGTGCAACAGTAGCTTATGTATATTATTATACAGGTTCAGGAACAATGTATTATATAACACTAAGAGATGGTGTTACAACAGTAGGTAAAGCACTTGAAGATATGCTTACAAAGAACACCACAAATTCTACGATGAAAAGTGGAGTAGATGCATGGTATAAACATTATCTATTAGAAGATTATGATGATTATATAGAAGATACAATATTCTGTAATGATAGAAGTATAAGAGCATTAAATGGATGGAATCCAGATGGTGGAATGACAAATACATTTCTACAATTTAAAGAATATAATGTTACAAGTGATTTAAGTTGTACAAATATAACAGATCAATTCAGCACGACAAACACAAGTGCTCAGTTAACTTATAAAGTAGGATTGATGTCAAGTCCGGAGATGAACATTTTAAATAATAGCAACGCTCGAAAAACGGGACAACATTATTGGCTTGCTTCGCCTTACTGTTTCAGCTACCTCGCTGTCGGTCGATACGTGAACTCGAGCGGTCTCATTTACAACATCATCGTCTACAACGCGCTCGGCGTGCGTCCGGCAGTTTCATTATCACCAAGTACATTCTATACTTCAGGTGATGGCTCAATGGAAAATCCATATGTAATCTATACAGAATAAACAGAAATTTATTTATTTCTGTTTTTTTATGTTATAATTTATAATAGAGGTATAGTATATGAATAGAGTACATAAGTTAAATAAATTATTTATTCTTTTTTTAATATTATTTATTAGTATTGGATTTGCTATTATTAGTACTAGTTTAACTATTAATGGTGTTTCTAGTATTTTAGGTAATACATGGGATGTGCATTTTGAGAATGTTAGAGTTAAGCATTCTGTAGAAGGTAATCCTATACCTGTAATTAGTAATGATAGATTATCTGTTACTTATACAGCAAATTTAAATTATCCTGGAGATTATTTTGAGTTTACTGTAGATACTGTTAATAGTGGTACAATAGATGCTATGGTTGAGACTATAAGTAATACTCAGTTAACTCCTTCACAAGCTCAAGTATTAACTGTAGAAATAGATGCTAATGTTAATGATGTTTTATTACATGGTAATAAAAGAACTTATACAATTAAATTAAAATATAAAGATGATATAGATCCAGATGATTTATTAGATAGTGATTTTTCTGTTAATCTTACTTTTTCTTTAACTTATAAACAGGCTGATAGAGTTGATTATTCTACAGCTAAGTTTAAGACTGGTAATGATATTAGAAATAAGATGGTATCACTTGCTTCATCATATTATGGTTCTTTTACTGAAACTACTTATGGTTATTTAATACCTATAACTAAATTTTTAAAGAGTTCTACTTTAAAAAGTGGTTTAACAAGTGATAATGTTATTTCTACAAATGATTCTGAAGTGCCTATATATATGTGGTATGAACATTCTTCATCAGATGGTACTGATATTATTTATTGGTATAGTGAAGCTAATATAGTTTATTTAAATCAAAATAGTAGTTTTATGTTTTATAAGACTACTGAAGGTAATAATAAAGCTAATTACTTTGGTAATTTAACTGATGTTAGTGGATTATTTCATGTAGATACAAGTAATGTTACCGATATGTCTGCTTTATTTTGTTTTTGTTTAAATTTACAAAACTTTAATCTTTTAAATTGGGATACTTCTCATGTTACTAACTTAGATTATATGTTTGCTTATTGTAGAGGAATAAGTGAAATTGATTTATCTAATTTTAATACTAGTAGTGTAACTAATATGGGTTCATTATTTAGAGAATGTAGTTCTTTAGAGGAAATAGATTTATCTAATTTTGTTACTAGTAGTGTTCAATACATGGATTATTTATTTAGTGGTTGTACTAATTTAAGTTTTATTAATATAAGAAGCTTTAATACTTCTAATGTTATAGGTATGTCATATATGTTTAATAATTGTACTTCTTTAGTAGATTTATATATAGAAAGTTTTAATACTCAAAATGTTATATATATGGATTCTATGTTTAATGGTTGTTCTAATCTTACTACTATTTTTGTTAGTTATTCTTATATACTTAATTCTAATTTGAGTTCTACTAATATGTTTAGTGGATGTACTTCTTTAGTAGGTGGTCATGGTACTACATATAATAGTTCTATTGTTGATGCTACTTATGCTAGACCAGATGGCTATAGTTATAATCAATCTACATCTTCTTGGAATAATGACGGATCAAACGGATATTTTACTATTGATAATTAATAAGATAGGTGTGATAATGTGAAACGATTCAGAAAAATCAATCAAAAAAAGTTAGTTATACTTATTTTATTTATTAGTATAGGATTTGCTTACCTTACTAGAGATTTAACTTTATCTGGTATATCTAGTATTTTTAGAAATACATGGGATGTACATTTTGATAATGTTGTAGTTAGTGAGGGAAGTGTAGAAGCTAATACTCCTGTTATTGATACAAACTAAAAAGGTAATGTTAATTACCTTTTTTTATTTTTTCTAATCTTTCATATATTTCTTTTATTTGTTTTTCATATCCTATATCTTTTGGAGTGTAGTACTTTTTATTTTTTATTTTATCTGGTAGGTATTGTTGTACTACGTATGCTCCTTTATAGTCGTGTGGGTATTTATATGCAGTTGAATCTGTTTTTATATGATTTGGTATTGTTCCTACATTACCTTTTTCTATATCTTCTAGGGCTTGATCAAATGCTATATGGGCTGTATTTGATTTAGGGGATAGGGCCATTTCTGCTACTATTGTTCCTATTGGTATTCTTGCTTCTGGTAATCCAACTCTTTCTGCTGCATTTATTGCTGCATCTAATCTTGGACCTATTGCTGGATTAGCTAGTCCTATATCTTCATAGGCTATTACTGATAATCTTCTAAATAATGATTCTAAATCTTCTTGAGCTACTAATCTTGCTGCATAGTGTAGGGCAGCATCTACATCACTACCTCTAATAGACTTTTGTAACCCACTTAAAACATCGTAATGTCCATCTCCATCTTTATCTGAGAAGAATACTGGTTTAGAATTAATCTTTCTTACTTTTTCTTCTGTTATGGTTTTATCATCAGTAGAGTAGTAACATATTTCTAATAGGTTATAAGCAAATCTTAAGTCATTTCCAGAGAGTTTTGCTATTAACTCGATTACTTTATTATCTATCTTAATTCCTTCTAAATCAGGGTGTTTAATAGCTTTTTTTAAACCTTTAATAATATCATCTGTATCTAACTCTTTAAGTTCAAATAATTGACATCTACTTCTTATAGCTGGATTAATAGCATGATATGGGTTAGAAGTAGTCATTCCAATTAAAGTTATTAATCCACTTTCTAATTGAGGCAATAATATATCTTGTTTATCTTTATTTAGTCTATGAATTTCATCCATTACTAAAACCATTTCTCCATACATTTTAGCTTCTTCTATTACTACATCTAAATCATGTTTAGTATTTATAGTAGCATTTAAAAATCTATGTCTTACTCCTAGATCATTAATAATAGCATTAGCAATTGAAGTTTTACCTATACCTGGTTTACCATATAGAATCATAGAAAATAGTTTTTTATTTTTAACTAAATTAGTTAATATTTTATCTTTTCCAACTAAATGCGATTGTCCTATTACTTCTTTTAAAGTAGTAGGAGCTAGTTTTAAAGCTAATGGTTTATTCATAATAATCACCTGGAAATATTATAACATAATAGTTATTTTTTGACATTGGATTATTATTTTGTTATAATATTAAGTACTGTTATGGGGGTTATACAATGAATAACAATTTAAATACTAATGAGTATAATTATATTAAAAAAGCTCATATTAAACCTAGCACAACTCATTGTGCTAAACATTGTAATCAATTTGGAACACCATATATGTCTTTCCCATCTGAAGCTGAAAGATATATAGAAGCTGTATTAAGTGAAAAACCTTTAATGTATTTTCCTAAAACTTCAGAAGAAGTTGAATTTAATAATAAATTGGTAGAGGGAGATTTTGATAAAGTAGATTTAATAGAATTATTTTCAAATGATGATTATCAAGCTATTGATTCTATGTTAGTTGGTTGTTCTAAAACTAAAGATGTAAAAACTTTTAATACAATTTTATCAATTGCTAACTATGAATTAGATAAATGTAATGGATATATTTTAAAAACTGATAAATCAGTTGATTATTTTACTAAGTGTCTTGATAATATTCGTACTAGTGAAAATAAACCTTTTGATATTGAAAAATCTACTAAATTAGATTATTTATATTTTAAGAATAAAGGTTTATGTATGAAATATTTAATTAAAAGAGCTATTATTACTGCAAATATGGATTTAACTACTTTTTACGAATCTGTAAAAAATTATTATAAGCATCCTAATGCTGATATTAGAGCTACTTACTGTGGTACTATTACTCCTTTTAATTCTAATAATGATACTAATGAAAAAGTAAAAAAAGTTTATAATTTTATGGATAAATATACTGATTATATTATTCATCCTGATAATAGGATTAAATGTGAGTTTATTGATACTAAATTGACTAATAATGATTTATTAATTAATTCTTACTCTGGAAGAATTTGTGATGCTTCTAAAAATAGAATGATTAAAGACTATGATAAATTAGATACTGAATTATTAAATTATGTATATGATAATAAAGCAAGAGCTTATTATATTACTAAGTTAATAGATGATGGTATAATTACTAAGACAAATAATTTTGATTATGAATTTAATAAATATAAAAATGATATAAATTATTCTAATAATAAAGTTTTAACTAAAAAGAAATAATAAAGTGTTAGATATCTATCTAACATTTTTTTTTGCCTTATTATGAATTTTATGATAATATACATAAAAGGAGATGTATGTTTAATTGAAAAAAATTGTTAAGGATTTAGATGATCTTGAAGTCTATCTTGATAAAGCAATTAAATATCTTTCTACTCATGAGGATACGATTGAGAGAAAGCTAAAGGAAGGTAACTTTAAATTAAGTTTATCTGATGTTAAAAAATCTCTTAATACTATTATTAGTATTTCTAGTGATTGGAAAGGTATTTATTCTAAAAATAGTAATGTTTTGGATATTGGTTTAAGAAATTATAAGAAAGTAGATAAAGAATCATCTTATTTACTAGCAAATATTCGTTCGTTCAGTGAATTATATATTGAACATATAGATTTATGCATTGATAATATAGGTAATCGTCTAATTAATGAAATTAATACTGGAGGAAGACCTACTAAAAAATAATTATTATTATTTGTACCAGTTATTATTATCTGGTTTTTTTATGTTATAATATAAGTGTTAGGTGATAATTATGAAGATAGAAGATGCCATATTAGAATTTAGTAATTATTGTTTTTTTGAAAAAGGTTTATCAGATAAAACTATTGAATCTTATAAAAATGATTTAGGTGTTTATAAAGAGTTTTTAAATAGTAATTCTATTAATAATGTAGAAAAGATTAACCCTGATAATATTAAAGAGTTTTTAAAGAGTAGAAGTGATATAGAAGAAACATCTACTATTGCTCATAATTTAACTGTTATTAAGAATTTTCACTCTTATCTATTTAGACAAAAATTAGTTAAGAATGATGTATCTGAATTTATTGAAAGACCTAAACTTAGAAAAAGCTTACCTAAGGTATTAAGCATAGAGGATGTAGATAAATTACTTAGTATTGAATTAAATACCGCGTTTGACTACCGTAATAAGGCTATGCTAGAATTGTTATATGGAACTGGTTTAAGAGTTAGTGAGTTAGTTAATATTAATTTAAATGATATAGATTATTCTAATTGTTTACTTAGAGTTATGGGTAAAGGTAGTAAGGAAAGAGAAGTACCTTTAGGAGAATACTCTCTACATTATTTAAAACTTTATTTAAATGTTAGAGATAAGTTATTAAAGAGTGGAGTTTCTTGTGATAAATTATTTTTAAATAATCATGGTAAAGGAATGACTAGACAAGGTTTTTTTAAAAACTTAAAAGCTTTATTAAAAGAAAAGGGTTTAAATACTAATGTATCTCCTCATACTTTAAGACATAGTTTTGCTACTCATTTAATTAATCATGGAGCAGATTTAAGAAGTATTCAAGAGATGTTAGGACATTCAGATATCTCTACTACTAAAATATATACTAAAGTAAGTGATGATAAGGTTAAAGTAGATTATGATACTTATCATCCTAGAAGTCATAAAGGGGACTGATTTTATGAAATTTAAAAGGATATTTTTACTTATACTTGATTCTTTAGGTGTTGGTGAAGCTATTGATGCAGTTAATTATAAAGATAATGGAGCTAATACACTAGGTCATATTAATGAAAAATTAGATTTATTTGTACCTAATCTTAAGAAGATAGGTTTTTTAGATACTATTAATATGAATGATAATCCTAATACTGAGGCATATTATACTATTGCTAAACCTACTAATATTGGTAAAGATAGTTTAAATGGTCATTATGAATTATTAGGTATTAAAAGTGATATTGCATTTAATACGTTTAATGATGGTTTTCCAGTAGAGATATTAACTACTATAGAAAATGCTACTGGTAGAAGATTAATTGGTAATAAATGTACTAATAATCCTTTGGAATTTGTTAATGCTTTAGGAGACAGACAAATTAGTTATGGTTCTCTAATTATATTTACATCGGCTGATTCTGATATTCAATTAGCTGCTCATGAAGATTGTATACCTGTAGAGACATTACATGAATATTGTAGTCGTATTAATAAATTATCTAATGAAAAGGGTTGGAAAATAGGTAGAGTGATTGCTAGACCTTTTACTGGTACTTCTGGTAAATATAGATTTATTGCTAGTGGTAGAGCAGACTTTGCTATAGATCCACCTGAAGTGTCTATTTTAGATAATCTTAATAAAGCTAATTATAATGTTATTGGTATTGGTAAAGTTAATGATATATTTAATAAAAAAGGTATTAATAAGGTTATTAAATCCTCTAGTAATTCTGAATCTATTAATAAGTTAATTGATATTATGGATAAGAAGTTTACTGGTTTATGTATGGTTAATTTACCTGATTTTGATTCTTTATATGGGCATACAAGAGATATAGATGGTTATGCTCAAGCTATTGAAGATTTAGATGTAGAAATACCTATTATTTTAAATAAATTAGAAGTAGATGATTTATTAATAATTACTGCAGATCATGGTAATGATCCTTCATTCTCTGGAAATGATCATACTAGAGAAAATGTACCTGTAATTATGTATTGTCGTAATTTTAAACATCCTAGAAGAATTGATGCATTTGATACTTTTGCTAATGTTGGAGCTACTATTGCTGATAATTTCTCAATTGATAAACCTACTTTAGGTACTAGTATACTAGATAGTTTAGAATAAAAAAATAGAGGAGCTTCCTCTATTTTTTAGTGGTTTAAAAAGTCTACTATTTCTTCTGCCATTTCATAATCAACATTTATAGAAGGGCAGAAACTATTACAAATAGTATCTAATGTATTATTACAATTCTTATTATTAGTTGTACAACCTATTTGAATATTGGATAGGGTACACTTCCCCTTTTCATCATTATAATTACATCCCACTACTGAACAATTTATTTCTTTTTTATTTTCTTCTTCCATAATCCCTCCATATAATACTATTTTTAGTTTATCCTAGAGGTTTTATATTTATACATGAGTATTTTTATGTGTTATCTCTAATTGCTCTTAAATAGGCTAAAATGATATTAGAAATTTAGATGCATATTAAGAACTACCCATCTAAATGATTCTAAATCTCTTAGAATTCATTTAAGATTTTTATATTATTAATTATCCAGCTATCTCTACTTAAATCGCTTAGAATGCATGTAGGGCAGGTAGGGTGATAATAGGGGTAATACAACCTTAATAGTGATTATATATAATATATAGATATATAATGTATTATAGATTT
>JAFWRK010000002.1 GCA_017519965.1 Bacilli bacterium | reverse complement strand
TATCTGAAAAAATAATAGATGAGATAAATATATATGAAGCTACTAAAGTTGCTATGAAAGAAGCAATTAAGTCTTTAAAAGTTAAACCTGAACACGTACTTATCGATGCTATGAAATTAGATATTGATATTCCTAGTACTTCTATAATAAAAGGAGATTTAAAAAGTTTAACTATATCTGCGGCTTCTGTAATAGCAAAAGTAACTAGAGATAGAATGATGATAGAACTAGATAAAAAATATCCTGAATATAATTTTAAAAAGAATATGGGATATGGGACAAAAGAACATCTAAATGCAATAGAAAAATATGGTATTATTCCAGAACATAGAAAAACATTTAATCCTATTTCTAAGCATTTAGATCATTTATATAAAAAATAATATGGGAGGTATAAAATGGTTGTTAATGTTTTAGTAGAATTATCAAATAAAAATGTAGATAAGACATTTGACTATTTAGTACCTAAAGATTTAGAAGAAAAAGTAGGGATTGGTAAAAGAGTTACCGTCCCTTTTAATAATTACACTTTAGAAGGATTTATTCTAGATACTAATAGAAAATATACTGGTGATTTGAAAAGTATTATTTCTGTTTTAGATGATGAAGTAATATTAAATGAGGAATTATTAGAATTAGGTAAAGAAATTAGTAAAAAAACATTATCTACATTAATATCTGCATATCAAACAATGCTTCCTAAAGCATATAAAGCATCAATTAAAAGTAATATTAATAAAAAACTTGTTAGATATGTAGAATTAAATAATATAAATATTTCTAGTATTAAATCTTTAAAACAAATAGAAGTATTAGAATATTTAAAGAGAAATAGTAAAACTAAAGTTTCTGATTTAAATAATTACTCAGCATCTAGTATTAAAACATTAATTAATAAAGGAATAATAAAACTTACTTATGAAGAAGAATATCGTATAAATAAAACTGTATTGAATACTAAAAAGATTTCTTTAAACGAAGAACAAGAAAAGGTAACAAATACAATTATTAATGACAAAGAATCTAATATTTATTTAATACATGGAGTAACTGGATCTGGTAAAACAGAAGTATATATGGAAATAATTGCAAATAATATTAAAAATAATAAATCAAGTATTGTTCTAGTACCAGAAATATCATTAACTCCTCAAATAGTAGAACGTTTTTATAATCGTTTCGGAGATAGAATTGCAATTCTTCATAGTAGATTATCTGATGGAGAAAGATATGATGAATATCGTAAGATTACACGTGGTGAAGTAGATATTGTAATTGGTGCTAGAAGTGCAGTTTTTGCACCTCTTAAGAATATTGGTTCAATTATAATAGATGAAGAACATTCTACAACTTATAAGCAAGAAAATAATCCTAAGTATAATACTATAGATATAGCAGTTTTAAGAGCAAAATATCATAAAGCTAAAGTAATATTAGGTAGTGCTACTCCTTCGCTAGAATCCTATTCTAAAGCAATTAAAGGGGTATATAAATTACTAGAACTAAAAAAACGTGCAACAGGTATTAAAATGCCTAAAATTGAAATAGTAGATATGAATAAAGAAAAAAATAAGATTAGTTATTTTTCAAAATTATTACACGATATAATAGAAGAAAAATTAAATAAAAAAGAACAAGTAATCTTATTCTTAAATAGAAGAGGATATGCATCATTTGTTTTATGTAATAATTGTGGATATGTAGAAAAATGTCCTAATTGTGATATTAGTTTAACTTATCATAAAACAAGTGGAATGCTTAGATGTCATTACTGTGGTTATGCAAATAAATTAAAAGATACTTGTCCAAATTGTCATGAAAAGAGTTTATCTCCACTTGGAGTAGGAACTCAAAAAATAGAAGAAGAAATAGCTAAAGAATTTGATGCTAGAGTAGTTAGAATGGATTTAGATACAACTAGTAGAAAAGGTGCACATGAAAAAATTATTAGTGATTTTGGAGAAGGAAAATATGATATTCTACTTGGAACTCAAATGATAGCAAAAGGATTAGATTTTCCTAATGTAACACTTGTAGGAATAATAAATAGTGATATTTCATTAATGTTTCCTAATTTTAGAAGTAGTGAATATACTTATCAATTATTATCTCAAGTATCAGGTCGTAGTGGTAGAGGAGAAAAAGATGGAGAAGTTATAATTCAAACACATAATCCTGATCATTATGCAATTAAATATGCCAAAGATAATAATTATATAGATTTTTTCAAAACAGAAATGAAAATAAGAAAAGATTTAAAATATTCTCCATATTATTATTTAGTTAGTATTAAAATAATAGGTAAAAATTATGAAACGGCTAAAGATGAAATAAATAAAGTATCTAATCTATTACATAAGAGATTAAATAGTTCAATTATATTAGGTCCATCGATTGCAAATGTCTTTAGAAT
>JAFWRK010000078.1 GCA_017519965.1 Bacilli bacterium | reverse complement strand
AATCACTTTGGATTTTAAAAACTTTGTCACTTAAAAAGCAAATAATTATTGCTAAAAATCTTATTATATAGTTTATACTTAATGATATAGTTGTTAATATAATAATATTTCTATATTTAATAATTTATGTTAGTACATAAAATTATAAAATATAGCTGTTAACATACTTATATATATTAATAAGTGTAACCTATGTGTGATAATATTCCTTTTATTGAAATATTATCGGGTTAGATAATATTATGTTTTTTTATTTTTTATAATATTACCTATACTATTATTGATTACAGGTATTCGATAAATATACTTGTATCTTTAATAGTAATTTAAGTATACTACACATTTATAAAAATGCAATAGTTTTTTAAAAATTTGTCGAGTGGTGCTGTAAAGTGAAATTTGTAAATGTATAATCTTACACTATTTTCCCTTTATATATCAACAAAGTTATATTTTTTACTATGTGTAAATATTAATTGACAAATTATAAAAAATTTATATAATAATGTGTCGATGGGAGGTAAATATATGGGATTTACTATAGAAGACTTATTAACTGCTATATTAAATGCAGAATTAGATACTGATGAAAAAACTCAACTACTTACAAATATATTTAAAAATGGTCAAACTGAACCTGAAGTATTTATTATAAAGAACGAAACAAAAGATCTATTTGAATGTTGGAGAAGAGTTTGGGATGCAGATAATGGTAGATATGAAGTAGTACCTGCTTATGATAATGCATTAGATACAGTTAATGCTTATACAGAGTCAGTTAGAGAAAATAAAAGAGCTAAATAATAGCTCTTTTTTTATATTCTTTTTACATAGTATCCTTTAGTTTGTTCTTGATAGCCTATTTCTTTATACATTTCAGTTAGTTTAGTACATGTTGGATGAAGAGATGAATACTCATAATTATGTTTTAATATTAGTTCTATTGCTTTCTTATGATTAAATATTTCTAGTAAGAATCTTCTACCTATTCCTTTACCACTTCTTTGATATGACTCTTTTAAAAACAAATAATAGACATATAAAGTATTATTGTATTCTCCTAGATAACATCCACCTATTTTTTCGTCTTCTGTTTCTAGAGAAAACGCAATCATCTTACCATTTTCAATATGTTTTTTAAAAGTATTAATGGCATTTTCTTTTAGATGAAATGCTTCTTTTCTAATTTGTTCTACTTCATCTAAATCAGAGTCATTACAAACTATTCTTATTTTATACATAGTATCCCCTCTTTTGGAAAGCAATATTATAACACATTACTATAAATAAAAAAAGAGAATTATAAATTCTCTTCTAAAAAGTCATTTTCACAAGTAAGATTTATCTTTAATTCTTTTAATGTTTTTCTATCACTACCTGTTACTATATATGTTGAATGAGCTTCTAATCCTTGAAGCTTTTTAATATTCTTTAATGCTTTATAAGCTACTGGGTTTGTTACTGAACAAATACTTAAAGCAGTTAATACTTCTGATAAAGTTAATCTTTCATTATTACCCATATCTTTCTTTAATTTTAGAATTGGTTCTAGAACTGTTGGAGATAATAAATAGATATCTGGAATTCTACTTATATGCTTTAGAGCATTTAATACTGCAGTACCTGCTGGGGTCATTAAATCAGTTTGTTTTCCAGTAATAATTCTATTTCCTGTATCGATTGCAATTACTGGTAATCCATTTTCTTTTTCTTTCTTTTCTAAAGCAGGTTTTATAACATCAAGATAGTTTTCATCTATCTTTAATTCATTCATTAATAATTTAATCTTTTTATATGTATCTTCATCACAAAGACCCATTTTATAATTATTTAATTCATTATAGTATCTTCTTACTATTTCTTTTTTAGATGCTTCTTCTACTACACTTTCATTTGTAATACAGAAACCTACCATATTTACTCCCATATCTGTTGGTGAATTATAAATATCTTTTTTAGATACTTTACTTAAAATATTTTTTAGAATTGGGAATGTTTCTACATCTCTATTATAGTTAACTGCAATTGTTCCATATTTTTCTAAATGGAATGGATCAATCATATTTACATCTTTTAAATCTGCTGTTGCAGCTTCATAAGCTAAGTTTACTGGATGTTTTAGAGGTAAGTTCCATACTGGGAATGTTTCAAATTTAGCATAACCAGCATTAACTCCTCTTTTATTTTCATGATAGATTTGAGATAGACAAGTTGCTAGTTTACCAGAGCCTGGTCCTGGAGCATTTACTAATATTAATTTTTTAGTTGTTTCAATGTATGGATTTGCTCCATAGCCTTCTTCTGAAACGATTGTATCTACATCTGTTGGATACCCTTTAGTGAATGTATGAATATAGGTTTTAATGCCATTACGATTAAGTTTCTTAATAAATTTATCGACACTTACTTGGTTCTTATAGAGAGTCACTACGACACTATTTACAGAAAATCCCATTTTCTTAGAATTATTAATTAACTTTAATATTTCTTGATCATAAGTAATGCCATATTCTCCTCTTGTTTTATTTTTTTCAATATCTCCGGCATTAATACAAAAGATTATTTCTAGATCTTTTTTTAATTCTTTAAACATTGATATTTTTACATCGTTTTTAAAGCCTGGAAGAATTCTTGCGGCATGAGAGTCATCAAACAATTTACCTCCTACTTCTAGATATAACTTATCAAATAATGTGAATCTTTCTTTAATTTTTTCACTTTGAATTTTTACATATTTTTTATTATCAAAACCTATTTCCATTTTTTCACCTTCTCATTAATCATACAACATTTTTTAAAACAAAAAAAGAGAAAATTATTCTCTTTCACGTTTTTTTAATAATACTTTTTTTAGAACTTTTTCTTCATGTTCTTGATATGTAATTGGAAGACCATAAGTTATTCTTGTTTCAAATGAATAATCTTTTTTATCTACCCTATTCTTTAACCAATGATAATTATGATACATTCCTGTTTTTCTTAAAAATTCATATGTTGGAGCATCTAAATAATATCTATTATTTAAGTATCCTCTAATATATGCATAATATAAATTAGATCTTGCGGTTAATAAATCATCTGTTTTTCTTTGATTCTTTAAAAAGTTTACCATATACTTCCAAGCTTTTATTTCGGCTAATCTTTCTCCTGGATCAATTTCATAGTTTTCTTTCTTATTAAACTTTAAATAAGGCCAACTAAGATTATCTAGATTTGGAAATCTATCCATTCCCATCATCATTGCATAATCTCTTAGAGAGTAATTTATTATTAGAGATTCTATATCATCTCTTCCTTCATAAAACTTTTTTAGGGCTCTGGCATGTTCCATTTCATGTCTTATTACTTCTAGAGCATTTAATTGTTCATTGCCACCTTGTCTTTCAATATTTTTTTGATTTATTCTAATTACTCTATTTTCATTTGAATATGTTCCAAGATTCTTTTCACTCGCCCTAACCACTCTAAAATCATTTATAAAAGGTTCTAATTCAGGTTCTTCTCTTATCATAATATTGAAACTATCTTCTATAAATCTTTTTGTTAGAGGAGTATTCTTTTCTTCCATAAACTTTTCATATAATGGCTTAGACATAAATACACCTACTATTTTTTATCTTCTTCTTCGTCGGAATCAATTATTCTTAATATTTTTCTTTGATTCTTTAAGATTTCTTCCATTTTATGATGAAGATCTTCTAGTATAAGTTCACTTTTCAAATCTGTACGATAATCATTTTGGTTTCTTAAACTGTCTTTAGCTGCTTGTCTATTTTGACTCATCATAATTACTGGTGCTTGTAGTGCAGCAATACAAGATAATACTAAATTAAGTAAGATAAATGGATATGGATCTACTTCTGAACCATTTGTTAATACATATGAATTAATAACAACCCAAAGAATTAAAAATCCAGAAAAGCAAATAATGAATTCCCATGATCCGGCAATTTCACTTAGTTTATCTGCTAGACGATCTCCATTAGTCATCTTTGCTTCTTCTTGTTTATCTACATCAATACTAATTGGTTGATCTACTAATAAATCTAATAATTCTTCTTCATCTTGTGCTTCTAATTCATTGTTCTTTAATAGCATTTTAACTATTTCTTTTTTTGTTAGTCTCTTTTCCATATTATCACCATAATCAGTATAACAAAAAAAAGAATGAATTTCATTCCTTTTTTTATTTTTTTAGATTTCTATTAATTCGTATTCTTTTGAGCCTAATCCTAAAGATTCAGCATATTCTGTAATATGTCTTCCACATCTTGTATCGATTCTCTCTTCAATATCTTTTGTTCCTTCTTCATGAGTTGCCCAAATAGCATCAATAAATGCTTGATCATTTGCAACTGGATCTAAGCTTCCAAATATTCCAATGTCTCCAATTACTGGATCTCCTTGATGAGCATCGCAATCACAATCTACTGAGATAGCATTAGCAACTGTAATATAAACAATTGGCTTATTGTTTTCTTTTAGGTAGTCTGCAACTGCAGTAGCAGCTTCTGCCATTGATTCAATAAAGTCTTCTTGTTCATACTTAGCACTCCAGCATAGATCTGGATCTTCTGTTTGACCACAACTGTGAATATATGCTTTTCCATTACGTGAAGCGATACCAATTGATTGATTTTTTAAGTTTGCTCCAAAGCCTCCCATTGCATGACCTTTTCCATGAGCTAAATTTAATATAGAATCATAGTTTTTAAAGTTTTCTCCAACTATATCATATTTTAGATGTTTTCCATTATGTACTGGTATTTTAAATTCTCCATCTCCATCCATAATGTCTACATCAGCAAATGAAGTAAATCCATGTTCTTCTGCTACTTTTAAATGATCTTCTTTAGTGTTTCTTGCACCTGGATATGCAGTATTACATTCAATAATAGTACCATTTAGTTTTTTTACTAACGGAGCAATTAAATCAGCTTTTAAATATCCTTTTGCTCCTTTTTCTCCGGTAGATACTTTTACTCCTACTTTTCCAGTTAATTCTACTCCTAATGCTTCATAGATTTTGATTAAGCTTTCAGGTGTAATATCTTTTGTGAAAAAAACTTTTGACATATAATCCTCCTTATTACAATTGTCTTTTTATTCTTTTTAATAAAGTTCTTTTGTTATGTAATAATACATAAAGTAACTTTTTAATACCTTTTGCTTCTGAATAGTTATAGTAAATTAATGTTTTACTTGTTTTTGGTAATAGACCAAATTCTCTATCGTTTTCTTCATTCATACTTATAAAGTTAAAATATTCATCTGCATTTATATTATAAACTTTTATAAAGAAGTCTTTTACTGAGTAATCAAATTTAACACTAAAACTATCTGTATAATCTAATCTTATATCTTTTGGTTCTACAAGACCATTTGATTCTATTCTAATATTAGATCCTCTTCTTACTTTAAAATTAACTTCTATTTTATGTTCTTTATGATAAATATGTCTTAATGTATAATACATTATTTTTTTCTTATGTACTTTTCTTCTTCTATTTTCAAAATACATTAAACTATTATAAGCTTTTAAATAATTAATTTTATTACTTGTCATTAAAGCTGTTTTTATTCTTTTTGCTGATTGTTCACTTGAAAAGTATTCTTTATATTTACTTGAATTTAAAAACTTTTCAATATTCTTTATATAATGTTCATATGTTTTTTCATCCATATTTACTAAATAATTATATAAATCATCGTATGTTTTAAAGTCTCTTTTATCAATAAAGCATTCTTTTGGAATATAATCTGTTACATTATCTGCACCTAAATAGATTGGAACTGTTTTTGCTTTAAAACAGTCAAATATTTTTTCTGAGATATATCCATTTTGATTTGTATATGAATCGTAACTAAAAGCAAATTTATATTTACTTAGAATATCTAATTTCTCTTCTCTTTCTACATAGCCTTTATGAATCTTATTATATTTTTTACTCCATAAACCACCATATAAATCAAAATCATCTTTATGTTTTTTTAAGAAATAATTTGCTACTTTTACTCTTTCTAGGTAGATTGAATGTTCATCTTCTTTAATATTTGATCTATTAAAATATTTTGTGTAATTATAATAATTTAATAGTTTTATTACACTATCTTTAGTTGTATTATTAGAAATCATTGTGATTAGTCTTCTATCTTTAAAATCATGTTTATATTCTTTTTCTTTACTATAGAAGTTTGCAATATTTCCTTTAATAAACTTTTTGTTATCTACTATATCATCATCAAATGTAATTATTTTACTAAATATATTAGCAAGATTTTCCATACCTTTGGCATCATGATTTTTAGCATGACCTGTTACTGGCTCATAATTTATATAGACACTTTTTTCTAGAAGCTTTTTATTATATAACTTCCACATTATATCTAGATTTTGATAAAAGATATTATCAAAGAATAAAACATAATCTACATTATCTAAATCTACTCTGTCATATGTATGAATTTCTATATCATCTTTTTCTAATAAACATTTTAAATAGTATTCCCATGATGCAGTATTTTTAAACATACTATCATTTAATTCTGTACCTAAAAATGGATAGTAACATACTATTTTCTTTTTCATCTACTTCACCCCAAACCTACATGTTATTTAAGTTCTGTAATATTAATTACTTCTTGTTCTTTATTATATTCGATTTCTACTTGTTCTCCTTCTTTTAAGAATGGTAATCTGTTTTTATTTACTTTAATTGATACTTTATATTTTTGATTATTTTGATCTGTGAAATAGTAAACTGTATTACCATCAATTATTACTTCTTTGATACCATAAACATTAATTGTCTTAGTATTTTTACTTGTTCCTGATTCTTCTCCCATTTGAGTTAAATAAGCATCAGCTGCTGCTTCTATTCCTTTAGAGGCATCAGTTACTACTACTTTTTGATAGTCTACTACATCTACAAAGGCATACATTTTAACTAGTCCAGCATTATCTTTTAGACTTATTAAATATGTTGGCTGTCCATTTAAATTAATTAATAATGGGAATGTTGATGTATACTTCATTTGTTGTACTTGACCTTTTGCAGAGTCCATTGCAGAGTACTCTTCTGCTCCAGCAACACTATAGAAGTTTGTTTCTTTAGTTCTCATATTTGTAAGAATAAATCCAATATTTGATTCATCTGCTAAAACTGATGTAATACCAGTATAAAGATATACATCATCATTAAATGCTAGATAGTTATATCCTGTAGTAGTTGCGACTACATCTCTTTGAGTAAATACTGAGTTTAAATATCCATTTTTATATGCTCCCCAGTCATTTACTTGTTCTAGAATTAATTCTGCTTCATATACATGATCTACCCATGAAGGTACATCTTTTAATTTATAATATTTTGATTCTCCATTAATTGGATTAAATATTACTACTCCAGTTACTTCTCTTCTTTGATTAATTCCATGATATTTAACTACACTTGCAACCCAATATGGATTACCAGAATTATCTATTTCAAAGTTAATTGCATCAAAGTTTTTAGTTGGATAACTAAATTGTAATTTACGATATAGGTTTTCATTAAATAATGCTGAAGGTGCATATTTTAATCCTTTATCTAATTTAATTAGTTTTGCTTTACCTGTTGTAGAATTAACTGTAATATAGCCTGTAATACCTTTATCACGGTTTGTAAACCATTTTATTGTTCCATTATATTCTAGAGGTGTAACTCTTATAATTTCGTCGTTATAATTGATTTGAGTGTACTCATCTGATACATCATACTGTGATACTAATTCACTCATACCACCCATTACACGATCTCCTAATTTAGATGATGATTTTTTATCTAGTAATGGTAATTTATTAAAGTCTACTTCTGGTAGATCTTCTTGGAATGTTTTAGTTGTATCTATTTCAATTCTCTTATAATACTTTTTGGCATTTAACATTGCAGAGTTAAGTATTGCGACTAAAACTAAAATAATTATAATTGCTGGTACTGCTAACCATAATTTCATTATCTTATGATTTTGTACTGATATTTTTCCTGTTTGTAAATCTTCTATTACTAATCCTGTATGGAATACTGTTTGACATATTAAAAATACTACTAATACTGAAATAATATATACCCACAAACCTAGATTATGAATATCTAATGCAGGATAAGAAATATAGTAATAAATACCTGCGAATAAAAGTGAAATAATTATACTTTTTAATAAACCGTGTTTCTTAAAATCTTTCTTTTTTCTTTTCATAGTATCAACTCCTTAATCTATTATAACAAAAAAAGCGAGTAAAACCTACCCACTTTACTTAATTATTTCTTCTTTCTAGTTACTAATACTATTATTAAGACTGTTATTCCTACTACAAATAGTATTCCAACTACTCCTACTCCAATTAGTATGGGTAGTATTTTCTTTAATGGTTTTAGATTATCTTTTTCTACTACATAGTCATCTAATGAATCATTATAAGCATCGTCTGCATATGAATCATCTGAATTATTCTCCGGTATATTAAAATCATATATTGAGTTTTCATTATTTTTTTCTCTTTCATATATTTTTAATACATCATATCTATCTGCTGCTTTTTCTTTATATAGTTTTTCTATTTGAGTTTCAAAGTCTTTATTATAGCTATCTAGATAGCCAATCCAAGATTTATCTCCAATAACTATGTATGGAACTCCAGTTGCTTCATCTTCTTCTCCATTTATTACAGCGAAAGCATACATTAGTCTTGCGTTACTTTCATCATTCCATACTTCATATGGTTTAATCTCAAACATATTTCCATATTCAGTAGACTCTAGAGAGTCAAAAAACATTTTTGCTTCGGCACAATGTGGACATCCATCTCCATGAAAGAAGTATACTGGTACTTTTTCTTCTGCGAATACTCCAAATGGTAAAATAAATAATCCTAATAATAATGTTAATAATAATTTCTTCATAATCATTCTCCTTACTCTTTTTATATTATATCAATAATGAATTATTTTATAAAGATTTATATTTATAAGTTAAACAAATTTTGTTGGTTATCTTTACATTTGTTGGGAAACTGATATAATAAAGCTAGGTGGTGTTCTTATGGATAATAAAAAAGAAGATTTAAGAATTGTAAAAACAAAAGCTAGTTTATATAGAGGTCTTATGGCTCTTATGAAAGAAAAGCCTTTTGAACAAATAAAAGTATCTGAAATATGTTCTTCTTCATATGTTAATAGATCTACATTTTATGATCATTTCAATGATAAGTTTGAACTATTACAATCATTATTACTTGATCTTAGTTCAGAACTAACTAATACTATGGTTATTACTAATCCTACAAATAATCCTCAAGAATATTTTAAGGAGATGCTTACAATACTTTTAAATCATGTTAGTGAGAATCTTGAAATATATTCTGCTGTTGCAAAAATAAATGGTAATTCTATTGCGATAGATATGACAATGGATACTATTGTTAATCTAACTATAAAAGATATTGAAAAGAATAATATTAATAATACTGATTTACCTACAAGAACTTTTGTCTTATTCTATACTTCTGGATTTATAAGTGTAATTGCAGACTCAGTTAAAGATCCTAAGACATTTGATCCTGATAAGATATTAAAAACATTATTAATGTTTATTCCAGATAATAAATAAAAAAAGACCAATTGGTCTTTTTATTTTTCTATTTCTAGTGATCTTAATATATCTAAGATCATATCATCTGTAAAATAATCTAATTTATAGAATGTTAAACAATATAGTTTATCATTTTTTATTATACATACTTGTTTATATGTATCAGTTTCATACATATATCCAGTTAAATCTCCTTCAATATAAGTTACATTATCAAGACTAGGAAGATTAGTCTCCACAAAGTTAAAGAAATAATTTTCTTTAATTTTTATTATTGGAGTAGTAAATTTACCATCTTCTTTTTCTCTTTCTCTAATAAACTTAATTAATTCTACATCGTTTGTAATATTATTTTTATTTAAATAATATTCTCTTAATAAATTAGATATATATAATGGGAAATGATTAAATTCATAATAATAACTTGATTCATCATAATTCTTTATACTATGAATTTGTGTTTCAAATTGACCCATCATAAATGCTGCATTAATTTGATTTTCTGCATCATATAATAAATAATATTTATAATTTGAATCAGAGTCTCCTGCTTCAAATTCAGTAAAATAATTCTTTATTTTCATTTTATAAGAATCTGAATATGATTCAAAATATTCAGTATTTGCTTTTTCTTCTTCAGTATATGAATTAACTGTTAAGACTTTACCAATATTATACTGTTTACTATATACATCATTATCCATAAATAAATCTTGAGTATATACAATAAATAGTTTTACTACGATATAAATAATTATATAGAATATAGCGGTTAGAGCAATAAATTTTGTACGTGACATTTTATTTTCCATAATCTAACCCCCTTATATAAATAGCATAACTGTGAAGATTGCAATAGCAAATAAGTATATTGAGAATCTCCATAATTTGCCTCTTTCTACTATCTTTGTTAACCAATTATATGAAATATATGTTAATAATCCTGCAGCTATCATTCCAATTAAATAATATAGGATCATATTAATATCAGCACTTTGTGCTTTAAATTCAGTAAATCCTGAAATCATTGTTCCTAAACTAACTGGTAAATATAACATGAAAGAATATTTTAAAGCCGTTTTATTATCGAAACCATTTAATAAACATCCTACTAGAGTCATACCACTTCTTGAGATTCCTGGTACTATAGCAACTGCTTGATAAATACCAATTAAAATTGCATCTTTAATAGTAATATCTTTATCTTGTTTTTCTCCTTCAGAGTCCATTGCAAGTAATAAAGCTACTCCTGTTACAAAGAATCCTAATCCAACTAAGAAAATATTTCTAGCTAGAACTCCTTCTAAGATATCTTTTGTAAAGAATCCTAATACTGCTACTGGAATAGTTCCAATTACTAATAACCAACAATATTTAAATTCTTCTTTGCATTCTTCTCCTTTAGTTTTAATGTACTTAAAGAATCCTTTAATCAATTTAATTACATCTTTTTTAAAGATTAATAGTATTGCAATAAAAGATGCAAAGTTTAAGAATATTTCTAGACTTAAATCATTAAAGATAGTTGTATTAATAATAGCTTTAATAATATAGATATGACCACTACTAGAGATTGGTAATGGTTCTGTAATACCTTGTAAAATTCCTAAAATTATGTATTTAATTATGTCCATATTCTTCCTCCTACTATGTATTATAACATAAACTTCTTATATTAATATTAAAAATATACCAAATATTATAATTGAGGTCAAATCAAATGATAATATTAATTTATTTTGTAATAATCTTCCTAATAAATGATTAATATAAAATCCTATTATTGATACTATTCCTAAACCTAATACTACTGATATTGGGTATAAATATAATAAGATAAATATTAATGTTATTACTTTAGATGCTGATAATAAATATTTTATTTCTATTACTTTATCTAATGAATCTATTATTATTT
>JAFWRK010000011.1 GCA_017519965.1 Bacilli bacterium | reverse complement strand
TAGTTTTAGATATCATGATGTACGTAAGTTTGGTAAGATGTATTTAATACCTAAAGATGAAGTTTATGATACTAAACCATTAAATGAATTGGGTAAGGAATTTTATGATGATACTTTGGATAAGAAGTATTTACATAATAAATTATCTAAATTAAAAGTACCTATTAAAACAGCATTACTTGATCAAAGTATTATTTGTGGAATAGGTAATATTTATGATGATGAAATACTATTTATGAGTGGTATTAATCCTAATAGAAAAGCTAATTCTATAACATTGAATGAATGTAAAAAGATAATTGATAATACGCGTGAAGTATTAAGTCATGCTGTTGAATTAGGTGGTACTACAATTAAGTCATTTACTTCAGAAGAAGGAGTACATGGATTATTTCAAAATGAACTACTTGTACATAGTCAAGATAATAAGCCTTGCCCTAATTGTGGGAAGACTATTACTAAGATAAAAATTGGTGGTAGAGGGACTTATTATTGTACTAAGTGTCAAAAGTAGAAAACTTTAAGTAAAATAATATTTTATGTTGTTGAATTGTATAATTTCTTATGATAAAATCATAGTGTTCGGAGGAGTATCAAATGAAAAAGACTAAGATAATATGTAGTATTGGTCCATCTTCTTGCGAAGCTGATGTAATGGAGCAAATGGCTTTAGCTGGAATGAACATTGCTAGATTTAACTTTTCTCATATGACTGATGAGGAAAGAGAAAAAAATATTGAATCAGTTAATATTGTAAGAGAAAGAACAGGCCTAAATTTATCTATTCTTTGGGATACAAAGGGTCCTGAATTTAGAAGTGGAGTCCTAGAAGGGGAAAGTATTGAATTAATCGAAGGTAATACTATTCGTTTAGTTAAAGAAAATGTTGTAGGTAATCAAGAAAGAATTACTGTTAATCATCCTGAAGCAATAGACTCTTTAGAAGTTGGAACTGAGGTTTTAGTTGAAAATGCTAAAATGAAGATTGTTGTTGTATCTAAAGAAGAAGATGGTGTTACTTGTAAGATTATAAATGGTGGTACTTTAGGTAATAAGAAGAGTCTTAGTGTACCTGGAGTAAAACTAAATATTCCTTATTTAAGTGAAGATGATAAACATGATATTAAAATTGCTTGTGAAAGTGATGGAGAATATATAGCTGCTTCTTTTGTATCTACTAAAGAAGATGTTTTAGCTATACGTGAGCTATGTCATGAATATGGTAGAGATGATTATCTAATCATTAGTAAGATTGAAAGTGATTTAGGTATTAAAAATATAAATGAAATTTTAGAGGTATCTGATGGTATTATGGTTGCTCGTGGAGATATGGGTAATGAAATACCTAGTGCTAGAATACCTATAGTACAAAAAGCATTAATTAAAGCAACTAGAAAAGCTGGTAAAATATGTGTAGTTGCTACTGAAATGTTAGAGACTATGATGGGTAATTTTAGACCTAAGAGAGCAGAGACATCAGATATTGCTAATGCAGTACTTGATGGTACTGATTGTGTAATGTTAAGTGGTGAAACTACTGTTGGTAAACATCCAGTTGAAACAGTAGCTGCTATGGCAAATATATGTGAAACTACTGAACAATATGCTAAGTTTAATTATATTACTCCAGAGTGTGCATCATCTGTACCTGGAAGTATTGCTGAATGTGTAGTAGAAAGTTCTAATAGATTAAATGGTAAAGTAATAGTTGCTTCTACTATGAGTGGTTTTACAGCTAAATTAATTAGTAACTTAAAACCTAATGCACCTATTTTAGCATTAGTACCAGATGAAAAGACTGGACGTAAGTTAGGAGCAAACTGGGGAGTTTATCCTGTTATAGTACCATTCTTCTATTCAACTGATGAAGTAATAACTAATGGTATTAAAGCAGCAAAAGAAAATTTTGATTTAGATAAAGGTGATATCATCGTTCTTACTGGAAGTTTTCCTAATAATGGTGAAGCAAGACCTACTAACTTAATGAAGATAGAAGAGATACAATAAAAAAAGCAGTTAAACTGCTTTTTTATTTTTCTTTTACTTCTAAATACAATTTATAAAGTAATTGAATATTATTTTCTAAATAATAGTAATAGAAAATATATGGAACAAATAGAATAAATAATACTATAAATAGTAATAGTAACCCTATATTTTCAGTAGCTACTGAGAATCCTAATGATACTATAGCTGATATGCCTACAAAGAATGTTACTATTAAATGTATTAATCTTTCGTGTTGAAAGAATTTTATTTCTGTTAAAGCTCTTTTTAGTAAGTCATCTTTATTATTTATTTTATCTTTTTCAATTTCTTTTTTTAATTCATCAATTAAAGAATTAATCATTTCTTTCATATTATCACTTCCTATTATAATTTTAACATAAAAAAACATATTATTGTTTAATATGTTTTGTTTTTAATTTACTTGATATTGGTTTATTCTCAAATTCATCTTCCATCAATAATTCGTGGATTTCTTCTTCTTTAGTATCTAGGTATACTTCTTCTATACGATCAACTCTACATTTTTCAGCAGTAATTATTGATTCAACTTTGTTTGATGCTTCTTCTAAATTATCATTTACAACTACATAGTTATATTTTGTTACTTCATTTATTTCTTTATATGCAGTGTGGAATCTTCTAATTATTTTTTCGTTTGTTTCGGTACCTCTCTTTTTAAGTCTTTTAACTAATTCTTTTAGAGATGGTGGCATTATAAATATCATTAATGCTTCTGGTACTAATTTTTTAATATTAGAAGCTCCTTCTATTTCTATTATCAATATGACATCTATTCCTGAATCTAATTTTTCTTTTATATATTTTTTAGGGGTACCATAGTAATTACCAGCATAATTAGTGTATTCTATAAAGAATCCTTCATTTATTTTGTTTTCAAATTCATCTTTTGATAGATAATAATAATCTACTCCTTCTTGCTCTCCTTCTCTAGGAGCTCTTGATGTTGCTGATACTGATACCCATCTTGTTGTTGAATCTTTTTCCATTAGTTCTTTTACTACAGAGTCTTTACCAGCTCCTGATGGTCCACTTATAACAATTAATTGTCCTGTTTTCTTTTGCTTAATCATAATTATTCTCCTTTGTTAAGATGATTTTTATATTCTTCTTCAATTGTTTTTAAATAATTACTTGATGTTAATGCATAGATATTAGTTGTATTTAATTCAAATTCTAACATTTTATCTTTATTTCTATTTATTTTACTTATAATAGGTATATCTATTTCTTTTTTTATACTATTTAGATATAGTCTACCATTTTTAGAAAAATTTAATAGTCTTATATATGTTATTTTGTTCATAAGAGAAGCGTCTTCTTTTGTGAATCCTACTAAAATGTGTAATAGCATTCTTTGTATTTTATTAATTGTATATCTCTTACTTGATAGTTTATTAACTAATTCTTCATAAGTATTTGCTTCTTTTACTTTATCTTTAATAAGATTATCTATACCTTCTGTTACTGTTTGATAATTATTTAGATTATTATCAGTTAATATTTTATATTTTAAATATGGATAATAATCTTCTATAAAATGTAATTCATTTAGATAGTTTAATTCATATTTTGGAATACTATTTGATATATCTTTTTTTTCTTTTAGATTATTTCTAATAGATGTAGCTGAAGATATTTCTTTATCTAATTCTTTACTATGATAATTATTTGTTCTTTTTATTGATTCATATTTTATTTTATAATTATTTTCTTTTATTACTTTTATATAGCTTATACCTAATAGATCATTAGGAGTATCTATTACTTCTCCTGTTATATCTTTTAGAGCTAGTGATAGGGAAGTAGGATAATTATTACCTAATTTAGAATAATAGTGTACTAGAGTATCAAATGTTTCATTATTTAATTGAGCATTTACTATTTTTTCTAATACTTCTATGTTATTGTTTTCTGAACCGAATATTAGTTTTTCTACTTTTAGTTTTTCTAGTAGTGTTACAGCTCCATAAGCAAAGAAATCAGCTGATTGAGTAGAGAATGGGAATGGTAGTTCTATTACTAAGTCTACTCCTCCTTTAATTGCTAACTCACTTCTTTTAAATTTATCTATAATAGCTGGTTCTCCTCTTTGAGTATAATTTCCTGTCATTACTACTACTATTGCATAATCTTTATATTTTTCTTTTATTCTTTCTATTTGATATAAATGGCCATTATGGAATGGGTTATATTCAGCAATTATACCTATAGCTTTCATAATAATCCCCTTTCTTTTGATTTGTATTTTAACATAACTTTATCTTATTAACAATTATTTTGATGAATTACATAAAATATAATAGTTGTAAAATGAAGATAATATTTATAATGATAATCTTTAATTATAAAAAGTATGATATAATTAAATAACTGAGGTGACTATTATGAGAGCTTGTGTTGTTGCTGGAGGTACCGGAGGTCATATATATCCTGCTATAGCAATAATTAATAAGATTAAAGAAAAAGAGACTGATAGTGAGATATTATATTTTGGAACTACTGATAGAATGGAAAAAGATATAATACCTGCGTTAGGTATTCCATATGTTGGTATTGAGATGAGTGGTTTAAATAGAAAAAAGATTTTTTCTAATATTTCTGTAATTACTAAGTTTTTTAAAGCGGTTAATAAAGCAAGTGAAGAATTAAAAAAATTTAATCCAGATATAGTTATTGGAGTTGGTGGTTATATTACTGCTCCTGTATTATATGCTGCTCATAAATTAAAATATAAGGTAGTTATTCATGAACAAAATTCTATTCCAGGAGTATCTAATAAGTTTTTAGGTAATTTTGCTGATAAGATTTTCATTTCTTTACCAAATAGTGAGAAATATTTTAAAAAAGAAAAAGTAATATATACTGGTAATCCTAGAAGTGAAGAGATTATGAGTGTAGAAGTATTACCTAAAACTAATTTAGGATTTGAAGAAGGAAGAAAATTAGTAGTTATTGTAATGGGATCATTGGGATCTACTACTATGAATGAAAAAATTAAAGATTTAATTCCTGGATTCCAAGATAAGTCTTATCAAGTATTAATTATTACTGGTAAATCTTATTTTGATGGTTATAATGATATTAAATTACCAGATAATGTTAAGATTATGCCTTTTATGGAGAACTTAATTAATTTATTAAAAGATTGTGATTTAATTATTTCTAGAGCTGGTGCTTCTACTATTGCAGAAATAACTTCTATTGGTTTACCTGCTATATTAGTACCTAGTCCTTATGTTACTGGAAATCATCAATATTTAAATGCTAAAGAATTAGAAGATGTTGGTGCTTGTACAATAGTAACTGAAGAAGATTTTTCTCGTAAAAAAATAATTATTGAGATAGATAAATTATTTGATAATTTAGATGTTTATAGTAAAATGAAAGAAAGTAGTAAAAAATTAGGTGTTAGTGACTCAGCAACTAAGATTTATGAAGAAATTAGAAAACTAATAGGTGATTAGAATGAGAAGAGTTCTTGAAATTATAGATAGTGAGAATTTAGGTAAATATGAAGAAAATGTTTCTTTAAAGAAATATACTTCATATAAAGTTGGTGGTAATGCTAGTATAGTAGTACGTCCTAAAGATATATCTTCTTTAATTAGATTATTAAAAGTAATAAAAGAAGAAAAAGTTAATTATAAAGTATTAGGTAATGGTTCTAATGTGTTATTTAGTAGTAAAAATTATAATGGGGTAATTATTAAACTAGATGAATTTGATAATATTAAATTTATGAGAAATAATAAAATTAGAGTTGGAGCTGGTTATTCTTTAATAAAACTAGCTATGTTAGCTTGTAAGAGAGGGTTAGCAGGTCTTGAATTTGCAGCTGGTATTCCAGGTTGTATAGGTGGCGCAATTTATATGAATGCTGGAGCTTATAAGAGTGATATGGGTTATATTGTTGAGAGCGTTAAAGTATTAACTCCAGAATTTAAAATTATAACTTTAGAGAATAGAGAATTGAATTTTCATTATAGGTCATCTTTCTTTCAAACACATCAAGATTATATATGTTTAGAAGCTACTTTAAAACTTCATAAAGGAAAGAAAGAAGCTATAGAAGAAGTTATTAAGGAAAGAAAACAAAGAAGAGTAGAATCTCAACCTTTAGAGTATCCTTCTGCTGGAAGTGTATTTAGAAATCCTGATGGTATGTTTGCTGGCCAATTAATTGAAGAATTAGGATTAAAAGGAATGAAAAAAGGTGGAGCAATGATTAGTGATAAACATGCAAACTTTGTTGTTAACTATAAACATGCTTCAAGTGAAGATATTAAATATTTAATAGATTATGCACATGATAAAGTTAAAGAAAAATATAATGTGGATATGAAAGTAGAACAAGAATTTGTAAATTGGGAGTAAAAATGGGTAAGACACTAGTGAAAAAAAGAAAATTAAAAATATTTAATTTATTAATAATACTTGTAGTTACGGCAGGTATTGTTTTGAGTGTCTATTTTTATTTACAAATTCCTATTAAAAATATTATTATTAAGAATAACAAATATTTAAATGATGATTATATTATTGATTTAGCTAAAATTAAGAATTATCCTGAGTATTATAAATATAGTATTAGAAGAATAGAGAAAAATATTAGTAAGTCTGATTATATTGAAGATGTTAAAGTAAAAAGATTATTTTTTCATACATTAGAAATTACTATTAAAGAGAAAAAGCCTTTATTTTGTAGAAATCAAGATAATAAAATAGTATTTTCAGATAGAAGTAGTATTTTAGATAATAGTAATTTTGTTATATTTAGAGTTCCTAGAGTCCTTAATTATATACCTAATGATAAGTATAGAAGTTTTATTAATGGTATGGATAAGATTAATGATGATACTTTAAGTAAAATTAGTGATATTGTCTATGATCCTAATGATATTGATACTGAAAGATTCTTATTATATATGGATGATGGTAATATGGTATATTTAACATTGACTAAGTTTAAGATGATTAATTATTATAATACTGTTTTAGAACAATTAGAAAATAGAAAAGGTGTTTTATATTTAGATAATGGAAATCACTTTCAAATAAAAGAATAGAAGATATTATATCTTCTTTTTTTATGGTATATTATTAAGTAGAAGGTGATTATATGAAATATTTAAAATATGTAATTATTTTTATAGTATTTTTTTATGTATTACTTATTCCATATAATATGTACTTTGGTGATACTATAGTTAACTATGGATTTAGTTATGCTTTAAGTATAGGAGAAATACCTTATAAAGATTTTAATCTTATAATACCTTTGTTTTCTCCTTTTATTTATTCAATTGTTTTATTAGTTAATAAATCTATTATATCTATTTTTTTATTACAGTCGTTATTTCTAACTATGTTATTTAATTTAATGGAGAAAAAACTTAATAATAAGATTTATCTATTGTTTTTGTTAATACTATTTAATTATCCAATTGGATTAGTATCATTTTTATTTCCGGGATATAACTTTTTATTATATTTATTATTATTTTTAATTATATATTTAGAAGAATATAATAAGGATTATTTAATTGGCTTATTAATAGGATTAGCTATTATTACTAAACATACTATAGGTATATTTTTTATAATACCGAGTATTATATTTTATTATAAAGATTATAGAAAACTATTAACTAGATTTATTACTATGTTAATACCTATATTTATATTTTTTATTTATTTAATTATTACTAAATCTTTAAATAATTTTGTTAATCTTTGTATTTTAGGTCTATTTGATTTTGCATCTAATAATAATCATATTAATTATTTATTATTGGGTATTGCATTAATATGTTTATTATATTTTATCTATATAATTATAATTGATAGAAAGAATATTTCTAATTATTATTTATTACTTAGT
>JAFWRK010000077.1 GCA_017519965.1 Bacilli bacterium | reverse complement strand
ATCATTATCCTAATCCTTTATTTGTTATAGGTAGTATTAGTTCTATTATTTCTAAAAAATATTCTATATTTATTCTTTTATCTATTTATATTAGTAACTTTATAATAAGTAGAATATATAAAAATAAAGATATCTCTATTATTTATCATAATTATACTAGTAATAATTCTTTTAGTTATAATCTTACTAATTCTATATATAATTCTATTAAGACTATAATTATTATTTATGGTACTAGTATTATTAGTGTAATTATGGGTTTATTAATTAATAAATATATTTATGTTAATAGTATTATATATTCTATTTCTTTTGGAATATTTGATCTTACTAAAGGTATTTTCTCTACTACTTTAATACATAATAAAAGAATAAGTAGTATTCTTATTCTTTTATTTATTTCCTTTGGTAGTATTAGTATTCATCTACAAACTAAACAAATACTTAGTGATACTAATATTAGTTATAAAAACTATTTAAAAGGTAGATTTTACTCTACCTTTATATCTATTATTATATTTATTATGATGAGTAGTTTATAGGACATACTATGTTAATAGCGTATTTACTTCCTTCATCTATATGGTAAAATCCTAAGAACAAAGAGAATGTGTTATTGTCAGTACTTATTCTTACATTTTGTATTCTAAAGTCCATTACTTTATATTGGTTTATTCCTGATAAACCTGAATGGTTCATTCCATATCCTAAATCAGGTAATGGAATGCTTTCTAATTTATCTGTTCTTTTAATAGTGTTATTATTTAAGTCATATACATCATCAGAAGGGTCTCTTTTTATTTCTCCATAATATACTCCAAATTCATCATTACATTTTCTTAAATCATTAACTGTTTGCCCTGATTCAAGAACTACTAAGTAATCATCTGCTAGTTGTCTTGTTATTATTATTCGCCTTTTAGAGTTATCTGCTAATAATAGATCAGCTGCAAAGTAATCAACATTTCCATCTGTTAATTCTAATTTAGTAGCTCCTACTAACCCTATTTTAATTAAATCATCTTGTATTTGTTTTGTTAATAAATTTTTATATGTATTTATTTCTAATTTATCAGATTCTAATTTTCTTTTTGTATTATAGTTTGATACTGTTGTATACATTGTAGCTGATAAGATAGCTACTAGGATAAAGCTTACAAGTATTTCAATGGTTGTCATTCCTTTATTATTTAATCTAAATGCCTTCATGTTAATTCTTAATCACCTCGATTGTTGAATATGTTGAAAAATCAAAGTCATCTACTTCATATGAAGTTGCATCTCCTGTAGCATCTTCATTGTCAAATCTATGTCTATAATACTCTATAATAATTCTATATTTAGCACCATTTAATGATTGTACTTTAGAATAATCTGGTAAATATAATAAATACTCTTTTAATCCATCAGTAAGTGTTGTTGAAGCATTCATAGCGTCTTTTACATTTCCTTCACTAACGGTTGTTATTGTGTCTGGAGCACTTCTTAATTGATATGGTGTTATATAAATATGAGGTGGTCTTGTATTATTACATTTTTCTATTTTGTTAGATGTTGTATTATCATCACAACTTACTTCTAAATCTATAAGGAGTTGATAACACATATTTTTCTTTACTGGATCTGATATATGATCACAACTAAATGATGAATATCCATTATTTTTTATCTGATTTCTATTTTCTTCAAAATTATAAAAATCACTTTGTATTAATCTTTTTACCCAATATGTACCATATTTAGAATCAATGTCATCATAGTCTTCTCTTCTTTCGTATTCACCCATTAGTGGATAGAAATGTTTGAATACTAAACTAAATATTGCAGCAACTGCAACTGCTACTATTAATGTTTCAACCAAAACAAACCCTTTATTGTTAAGCTTGGCAATTTTTTTCATTTTTTA
Organism: Bacilli bacterium; assembly: GCA_017519965.1. Next base: position 765 of record JAFWRK010000077.1, on the reverse strand, counting down.
TTAAACACTCTCCTTGCTATTATCTTAAATCTATTATATAATAAATTATAGTAAAAATTCCAGCGAAAGTAAACAAAAGGGGTTGAAATGATGGAACAAGCAAAAGATAATTTCAAAGTCTCATTTGATTTTGTTAAAACTCCTATAACTCAGATTGCAGATTATATTATAATCGCAGCTTCAAAACATGGAACATCTGATATTCATTTTGATCCTAGGGAAAATGGAATGATGGTTCGTTTTCGTATTGATGGAGATTTGCAAGACTATTCTTTTATTCCGAAAGCTTACGAGAGAAACCTTACTACTCGTTTAAAACTTCTTGCAAATATGAATATCACTGAATCAAGATTACCTCAAGATGGTGCTATAAAAGGTATGTTTGGTGATACTTATCTAGATATGCGTGTTTCTTGTCTACCTCTTAATGAAGGTGAAAAGATAGTTATTCGTATCTTAGATTATACTCGTTCTTTACAAGGAATTGACAGTTTAGGATTCCATCCAAATAACTTGATTAAATTAAAAAGAATGATGGGTGCTCCTAACGGTATTATTCTTGTTACTGGTGCTACTGGTTCTGGTAAATCTACTACTACTTATTCAATTTTACAAGGTTTAAATACACCTGAAACTAATATAATTACAGTTGAAGACCCAATAGAAATGAATATTCAAGGTATAAATCAAGTACAAGTTAACTCAGAAATTGGAATGACATTTGCTGCTGCACTTCGTTCTATTTTACGTCAAGACCCTAACGTT
>JAFWRK010000076.1 GCA_017519965.1 Bacilli bacterium | reverse complement strand
TACTTCTTTATTAATACCTTTTTGATCTACACCTATTATAAAAATATTAGATATTACTATTTTAATTATTATTAATAATAATACTTGTATTATAATTTTATATTTATTCTTCATATTTCTTCTCCAATTATTTAAATTATAACAAATTTATTATAATAAAAAAAGACTTGGATAAGTCTTATATTATTATATCTATTATGAATCCTACTATAACACCTATTAGATATATTGTTGTTAGTATTGAGATATTTTCTTTTAGATTTTTATTTGTTTTAAATAGTATTAATAGTCCTAGTCCTGAACCAGTTAAAAGTCCTGAGAATAATGTACCTATAGTTATCATGTTTTGTAGGTATAATTCAGTTATTACTATGCTACTAGCACAATTAGGTATTAATCCAATTAAACTTGATAAGAAATATACTAATATATTTTTATTTATTAATATATTCTTTAGTGTTTCTTCTCCTATTAAATAGATAATTCCATCTAATATTAGATTTATTACTAGGATGAATAATGCTATTTTTACAGTATGAGTAAAACTTGATAAGAATATTCCTTCTTCTTCACAGTGACAATGTTCTTCATCACAATGGTTATGTATTATCTTTTCTACTCTTTCTTCTTTTCTTTTATATATCTTATCTATTATTAAACCTAATATAATACCAATTATTACTTTTACTAATACTATGCTTAATATTGTTTTAATATCTGTACTTCTACTTATCATCATTGGTAACATTTCATCACTAGTAGATAAGAATATTGCTATTAAAGTACCTATAGTTATTACTCTATTTGCATATAAGTTTGATGCCATAGTACTTATACCACATTGAGGTAATGCTCCTAGAATACCACCTATTACTGGTCCAAATTTATTACTCTTCTTTAATATTTTTTCATTATTTAATTTATGTTCTATTAATTCTATTATTATAAAAGTAATAAAAAGATATGGTATTAGTTTAGCAGTATCTAATAAGGCATCTTGTATTATATCTATCATTTATATCCTTCTTTCTTTATTGATTATCCCATTGTATTTACAAAATCTGCACATGCTTGCATTGCAAGTAATCCCATTATTAATGCAAATATCACATATATTATAAAACAAACAAATATTATTGTTAGTATTTTTTTAATTGTATCAATAATTATCTTTCTTTTAAATGATTTCATTTCCTCTTGTTTTTCTTCTCTGTTTTCTATTTGATTACAATTTGGACATTCTCCATTCACTAGTTCTTTACCACATTTTTCACAGTAATTATTCATTTTATTCACACCCTTTTATGACATTAGAACATTCTGACCCAATTATTGCTAACGCACCTATTACAACTAATACGATTAATATTATCAATATAATTGTTATAATAATTAATTTGTTATTTTGAGTTTTTGTTTCTTTATAAACTTGATTATTTTGAATTAATTTTTTTCTTTGTTCAATTACTCTACAATTAGGACATTCACCATTAACTAATTCTTTACCACATTTTTCACAATAATTATTCATTTTATTCCTCTTTTAATTCCTCAAATAATTTTATCATAGTTTCATTATTATTTGTTAATTTTTTTATAGTTAAGTCTTCTGCTTTATTATTTGCTATTCTTAAATTATTTTCACTTGATAATAAGGCATCTTTTGTTTTTTGTAAATGATCTATTGTTTTATCAATTTCTTCTATTGCTTTTTTAAATTTTTCTGATGCTAGTCGATAGTTTCTTCCAAATGATTCTTTAAAATTATTCATGTTTTCTTCAAAGTTAGATATATCTATATTTTGATTTTGAATCTTTATTAATTCTTTTTTATAATCTAACGATTTAATGGATGCATTTCTTAATAATGTTATTAATGGTACAAAGAATTGTGGTCTTATTACATACATTTTTTCATATTTATATGATACATCTACTATTCCTGTATTATATATTTCATTATCTATTTCTAATAGCGATACTAATACAGCATATTCACAATTTTTTTCTTTTCTATCTTTGTCTAATTCTTTAAAGAAGTCTTCATTTTTATGCTTTGTTGCAGTTTCATCTGCTTCATTTTTCATTTCAAACATAATAGATACTATTTCATTTCCTTCATCATCATAATCTCTAAAAATAAAGTCTCCTTTAGAACCTGTCTTAGCATCATTATCTTTTTCAAAATATGTTTTAGAACTAAACATTGGTCTAATTCTACCAAACTCAGCATTACAGTGTTGTTCTAGGGTTTCTCCTATCATTTTAGTAGATTGTTTTGCTTTTAAATCTTTATAGAACTCTATAGTTGTATCTTTTTGTTTTAATTCTATTTCATATTTTTCTTTAGTATTTTTCTTATCTAATTGATATTCTTTTTCATTTAAATCTAATTGTTTCTTTAACTCATTAATGTCTTGATCTTTTTTACTTGTTATTTTTAATAATTCATTTTCTTTTTCATTATCTTTAATCTTTACTTCGTTTTCTAAGTCTTTAATTTTTAAATTAAGATTATTTATTTCATCTTGATATTTTTTTTCTGATTCAATCTTAATACTTTTTAAATCATTTTCTTTAGTCTTCTCTTTTGCTTCTATATCAGCCTTTAATTTAGTTAATTCTTCATTCTTTTTAGATAGTTCTAATTGATATTTATTTTCTAATTCACTCCTACTTAGTTTAATTGCATTTTCTTTATCTATTTCAAATAACTTTTCTCTTTCTTTAATTTGACGTTCAAATTCATGATCTCTTATTTGCTTTATAATTGAATCGTAATCTTGTTCATTTATTTGGAATACTGTTCCACATTTAGGACATTTAATTTCGTTCATTTTGAGCCTCCTTTACATATTGTTTTAATTCATCATCTAGTTCATATTTTTCTTTATCGCAATAATACAGTAATGTATTATACTTATTATTTAAATATATCATGTATAATATGTCACCATCTTTATAATTACAGTATCTTAGATTATTTAATTTTATTTTTTCTCCTGTACTTTCTTTTACAAAACTTCTTTCATTAACACTATTTGTCCATATGTTTTTGTTTACATCTATTATTTTTACCTCTTCTATATAGAAATCATTTGTTTCTAGATATTTGATACTATTATTTTTAATTTTATATAGGGACTTCTTTATAAATATTAGTGTTAATGCTATAAATAGAATTGTTACAGGTATATATATTATTTGATTTACTCTTGAATAATACATTATTTTGAATAAAAATATGTATAAGAATATGGCTATTATTAATATCCCTACTATTACTGCATTTTTAGCTCTCATATTAACTTTAATTGTTTTTTCTTTTATTTTTTCTTTTGTTAGTAATTCCTTATCTTCTGGTTCATATCCTTCTAATATTGAATATTCATGCACTGTTAATATTTTATTGTTTAATAATTCTTCACTATTGTTTTTTATTATTCTATTTTTTACTTTACCAACTTCTATATATATTTCATCACCTATTTCAATTTCATCATACTCTCTTTTTTTAACATTTATTTTTTTTCCAAATCTTTCATATAATTCCCTTGTATATATATCGTAATGCTTGTAATTATTAACATCTTCATATTCTTCTTTTTGCATTACTTTATCTTTTATTATTGTCATTCTTACACCTCTATTTTATTATCTCACATCTTTAATATTTTGTCTCTTTCAATGAGACTTATTTTTTTATTATTACACCTATAATTATACTAGAGGTGTTTATTATGAGTTATATATATTTATTAATTTACTTAATTATTTGCTTCTTATTAATTATTCCAATCAGAAAGATGAGTAATAAAGATACTTTAATTGGTACTATTTCTTTTATAGACATCTTTGGTACTTATAATCTGTATTTATCTATATTATTAATATTTATGTATTTTACAGGTGATTTTTCTTATATTATTACAGTTAAAAATATTAATTATATGATTGCTTATATAGTTCTCTTTTTAAATTTTACTTTGAGTTTTATTTATTTAGATTATTATTGTAAAAAGTTAAAAAGTATAAATAATAGTTTTCTTAATGAAATATTTATAATTACTCATGCTTTTTTCTTTATTACTTATCCAATTATATTTATATATTTATTAATTAAAAAGAAGAGTCATTAGACTCTTCTATTTTTTTCTAACCAATGTTTAGCGTAAGAACATGTAGCTTCTACATTACAATTTTCATTTTTAATATGCTCTACTGCTTTAGATACTAATTTACTAGCAACTCCTTGACCTCTTAGTGATTCATCAACAAAAGTGTGATAAATATTATATGTATTATCATCTATTTTTTCATAGTTTATTTCGGCTACTACTTTATTATTATCTTCAACATATATTCTATTATTATCTTCTATATATTTCATATTATCCTCTTATTGATATTTTTTTTGATACATTTTTATTTTATTACTTATTTCTCTACTACTAATATTATTTAATTTTGTTCTATAGTCATGTTTTGTTGAGATCTTTCCATCATTTACATAGTTAGATATTGCTATTGAAATATTTAAACAATGATTTATTATACTATCTGCTATATTTAATATTTCAATAAATGAGATACCACTTTCTACATTACATTTTCCATCTTTTAATCTTTTTATATGAACTAATTTATACTCTTCTTTTTTATCTTCTATAAATTCTTTTAAGGCTTCTATTTCTATGTTTTGCTTTATTTTTTTAGTTTTAAATACCTTTATACTTTTATCTATTCCTTCTTGAGTTATATTAAATATATTGGTTAATTCTTTCTTAGCAGTTGGTGAAAATTTTATATCATTTTCATTTATATTTTCTGCTATTTTAGCTAGTCTATAGGCATAGTCTCCTATTTTTTCAAATTCACTTTCTATGCTTAATAGAGCCGTTATTTTCTTATTATCTTCTTTTGTTATTTCTTGATTTTCTAGTTTTACTAAATATCTTGTTACTTCTTTTTCCATTTTATCAATATTATCTTCTCTTGTTTGAATCTTATCTAGTGTTTTTCTATCATATTGATTTATGATACTTATACTTCTTTGAAAGTTACTATTTGCTATTTCAGCCATTGTTTGGATTACTGATATACTGTTAGCTAGGGCAATTGATGGTATAGTTTGAAATCTTTCATCTAGTTTATTTAATACTATTAGGTGTTCAGCATCTAAGGCATCATCTTCATTATCTTTCTTTTCTTTTATTGTTACTATAGCTAGTTTTTCTAATAACGATATGAATGGTAATAAAATTATTGTTGATACTACGTTAAATATTGTATGGAAATCGGCTATATTACCCATATCTACTACTTTATTCCAGAAACTAAAACCTATAATATTTTGATATGAATATATTCCTATTAAGAATATTATTGTTCCTATTAGATTAAAATATAGATGGATTGCTGCTACTCTTTTTGAATTAGTATTTCCTCCAACACTTGCTAATATAGAAGTTATACATGTTCCTATATTTTGTCCTAAGACAATTGGAATAATAGTTGCATATGTTATTATTCCTGTTGCTGATAAAGCTTGTAATATACCTATAGTAGCTGATGATGATTGTACTATGGCTGTTACTATTGTTCCTGCTAAAACTCCTAATAATGGGTTTTTAAGTGTTCTTAGAATATCTGTTAAGATAGGTAAATTACTAAAGGTAGATGCAATATTCATCATACTAATCATTCCAGTAAATATTAAACCTAATCCCATAATTAAGTTACCTATATCTTTAGTTTTCTGTTTTTTAGCTTTTTCAATTATTAGTAAACCTATAATTAAAAGAATTGGAGCTAAACATTCAGGAGTAAATATCATTAAGAAACTATCTGTACTTATACCAGCTAATCTTAGTATTTGGGAATTCATTGTTGTTCCTATGTTTGCTCCCATTATAATAGGTATAGCATTCTTTAGACTTAATATATTAGCTCCTACTAATCCTACTACAATTACTGTAGTTGCTGCTGAAGAATGAGTTATTACTGTTAATACAAATCCTACTAATAAACCTTTAAAAATATTATTAGTAGCTGACATTAATATATTCTCTAATTTTCCTCCAGATAGTTTCTTTAGATTATTACTTAGTATATTCATTCCATATACTAGTAATACTAATCCTCCTAATAGTTTAAGAATTGATATTAAAATATTCATACTATCACCTACTTAAAAAATCATTACATATTTTTTTAATTCTATCTAATTCAGTTCCTTTTGCTACTTCTGCATTCCAACCAAATGCTTTAGCAGCTTCTACATTTTTTATATTATCATCTATAAATAAAATGTTTTCTTTTTTGAATGGTAATTTTTCTTGTACTTTTTCATATATTCTGATATCTGGTTTTCTAAGACTAAATGCATAAGATAAAAATACATAATCATAGTTTTCTAAACCTACTTGTCTATTTAACCTATCTTTATCTATTATTAATAAATTTGATAGTATTCCAATACTACATCTATCTTTAAGAGATATTTCATAATCTCTTACATCTTTGTAATAATCTATTTTATTTAAATAATAATCATATTTATTTAAGAATTCATTATAACTAGCATTTAGGTTTAATTCATCTTTTATTTCGTTATATGCTTCTTCTAATTTTTCCATTGTACTTATACTAGTTATTTTATACTTTCTAATTCTTTCTATGGAATCATTACCTTTATAACCTAGATCTCTAAATAGATCATTAAATGCCATATTTAGGGTATATCCTGTTTCATTGGATTCTACTATATTTCCCCAGTCAAATAGTATTAGTTTTTCCATATTTTTATCCTCCATAATAAGATTAACAAACAAAAAATTATTTTTCAATATAAAAAGAATAGTTTACTATTCTTCTTATTCACATTCTTTATGATTACATTTTTCTTTAGTTGTTTCTAGTTCGATAGTTACATTATGTATACCTAAGTCTTCTAATTTTTTTCTTATTTCTTTTTTTATATTTTTATCTGCTACTACGTGTATAGTTGCATAATTCTTTTCTCCATCTATTGTCCATATATGTACGTGATGAACATCTTTTACTTCTTTTATTTTTAGTACTTTTTCTTTAACTTCTTCTACAGTTATTCCTTCTGGTATTTTAATTAATAATATATTCATTATTCTCTTTATATTTTTAAATGATTCTATTATTAGATATATTGATATTACTATAGACATGATTGAATCTAGATATACAAAGTTTGTAAATTTTATTACTATTGAACCTATTAATACTACTACCCATCCTAATACGTCTTCTAACATATGTAGATTTACTGCATGTTGATTTAGCGAATCTCCATCTTTTGTATAATAGGCAGCTAGAAAGTTTATTATTACGCCTATTATGGCAATTATTATCATTCCATTATAATTTATATCTACTGGGTTAATTAATCTTCCTATGGCGTTATAAATAACTATAAATGTACCTATTAATAATATACATGTAGAGATTAATGCTCCTAGTATTGAATATCTTCTGTATCCAAATGTATAGTTTTTATCACTTTTCTTATTACTCTTTCTTTCTAAAAAATATGATATACCTATACTTAAGGCATCTCCTGCATCATGAATTGCATCTGATATTATAGCAATTGATCCTGTAATTATTCCTCCAATTATCTCAAATATAGAAAAACTTATATTTAAAATAAAAGCTATTAAGATATTTTTTTCAGTTTTATGATTATGTTTATGATTATGCATATTATTCTCCTTCCATACTTTCTCTATGTAATATATGTTCTACTGCTACTTCATATAACTTAGTAATGTGTTCATCATCTAGTTTATAAAGTACTTCTTTTCCTTCTTTTCTACATCTTACTATTCCACTTCTTCTTAGAACTGCTAATTGATGTGATATTGATGATTTAGTCATATCTAGTATATTAGCTATATCTCCTACACACATTTCATGTTCATTTAATATATATAGTATTTTACATCTAGTATTATCTCCAATAAGTTTAAATGTATCTGCTAGATTTAGGAACATATTTTCTTCTGGCATATTTTTTAATGCTTTATCTACTAGATCTTTATGTATTATTTCTACATCTGTTTTATTTGTTATTCTACTCATATTTATCCTTTCAATTGAATTATTATTCAACTATATTTATTATAATTGAATTATTATTCAACTGTCAACAATAAAAAAATTGGATTTCTCCAATTTTAATATTCTTTTACTCCATCTGGTGTTGTCATTACTACTTTTTCTTTTTTCCATTTAGCAAATACCATATATAACCATAGTACTAATCCTATTGACATATATCCTAAAAATCCTGCCCATGTTTCTGTTCCAATTCCTATTGTACAGAATATTGCCATTACTGCCATTATTATTAATGATAAGTATTTTAATAATTTAGAGCATTTATATGGTCTTTCCCATTCTGGGTGTTTTTTCTCTAAAATGATTGCTGATACTGATGTTATTACATAACATAATGTACATGCAAATGCCATTAGATCAAAGAATGCTGTTGCTTGTTTTATTAGTAAGAAACATATACTTACTGCTAATATAACTATATTTGGTAATATTGGTTGTTGGAATCTATTAGTTTTTGAGAATACTTTAGGTAAGAAGTTTTGTCTACCCATAGCATAAATCATTCTTGCTACTGAATACCAGAATGATAATACTGATGTTGCTATTGGCATTACTACTCCTAAGAATCCCATTACTAATATGAACCATGAAATACCTGAACCAAATGATGCTTTTAGAGCTTCAAATACTACGAATGGGTGACAATCTCCTCCATTTGTTAATGTTGCCCATGGCATTACTCCTGCTAAGGCAAAATAGAATAATGTATTTATAATACCATTAGTTACGATACAACCTAAAATTGCTTTCTTTTGATCTTTTATTGGAAAGTCTCCCTCTTCTACCATTGCTGGTACTGTTTCAAATCCAAAATATGGTGTTATCATGAAGGCACATCCTATTAACCATCCTAGTAATGGTGTAAATGATCCTCCCCATAATTTTGAATTAGAACTTGCAAAGAAATTAGTAAAGTTTGCAAAACTCCATGTTTTTGAACAGAAGAACATTATTGTACATAAAGCTACTCCTGCCATACCCATAAATAACATTATAGTTTGTACTTTTCCTGCTATAACATTCTTATATAGGCTTAATAAGAACCATACTACTAACATTAATATACCTATTAACATTAGAGTTCCATTTGATATATTTAGATTAAATTGGAATTGTATCCAATCAAGTAATCCTTTTACTCCACATGCTGGTACTGCTATCCAAGCACACATTACTAGCCATGTTGACCAGAAACCGACATGTTTATTTTGCCCTACTGTATTATATACAAGAGATGATCCTGCACTAGGTAACATTGTAGATAATTCTGAATATACGAATGCTGTAGGTAATATTAATATAGTCATTGCTGCAAAAGCTATAAATGTAGCTGGACCAGTATATGACATAAATATACCATCCCAGTAACATAAGAATGTAAATAAGGCTCCTGTAGCCATTGCATAAACATATAGTAAATTAAGTGATCTTGATAATTTATTTTCTTCTGTTACTTCTTGTATTACTATTTTATTTGTTTTTTTCTTACTACTTGTTGTAGTCTTTTTCTTTTTACTACTAGTACTTTTCTTTTTAGTTGTCTTATTACTCATATATACTCCTCCTTAATTCTTCATAAGATATTTCTTTTACTTTTTGTTTATTATTACTACATATCATATAACTATATTTATCTTTAGCATAATATTGAT
>JAFWRK010000075.1 GCA_017519965.1 Bacilli bacterium | reverse complement strand
CCTTAAAGTATAACAAGTTATACTTTTCATACTTAATTATATACCTATTTTATATAAAAGTAAAGCATCATAAGATTACTAAAAAAAGATGAGATTATTTCTCACCTTAATGTACGTGAATATCTTAATATTCTGATTGTTTTATTTTTCTCTTTTTATAAATAATATTATTAATATAACTGTAATTATAATAATTAATAATGGTGCTATTCTAAAAAATATCCACTCAAATGAGTGCCATAATGTTCCAATAACAGACCATTCGGGATTACCATAATCCCATGTTAAATATGGGCTACCTAATAGTGCTAATAAAACGAAGAAAAATATTAAACATATGTCTATTATTAATAATACCATAATTTTTCTTTTTCTTTTTTGTTTTTGACTAATTGATAATTGTTCATTAATAACTTCCAATTTTTCAGATATTACTTTTAAATCATTTGTTTCTTTTTCTTCTATACTTTCTCCAAGAATTTCACTAACTGGTGTTTCAAAAAGTTCTGATATTGTTACTAGCATTTCAGCATCTGGAACTGATAAACCTGTTTCCCATTTAGAAATAGTTTGTCTTACGACATTTAACTTAATACTTAATTCTTCTTGTGAAAGTCCTTTGTTCTTTCTTAATGTTTTTAGATTATCTTTTAACATATTACATTTTCTCCTTTCAACAAGTTCAGTTTATTACAAATATGCCGTTGCTACAAGCAATGTATTTTAACATTTAGTTTTGCTATTGATTTCAAATAAAAATTAACATTTTATACTACTATTATACCACACAAAAACGGATTCTCATCCGTTCTGTATATCTTAATCTTACACTCTAAATTTATCCATTTTATTATTAAATTTCTTATATAATAATTTATAGCATAATAATCCGAATACAACACCTAATGTATTTAAAATCAAATCATCTACATCAGTTCCTCTTGTTAAAAATAATTGACATATCTCTATAAACAAAGATGAACAAAATCCTACAACAATTACTTTTTTATCAGATACCTTCCATAATAATGGAATAATAAATCCAAATGGCATAAATAAAATTATATTACCTAAAAAATTAATTAGAAAATAATTTATATAACCATTAACAAATACTTCATTATATGTTTCAAATAGTACTTTAAATGGAATCAAGTTAGTTTCATGAATACCACTTTTTACAATTTTAAATCCTCCAATTCCAGTTTCAAATTTTGGAATTATTGTTTGTGATGCTAATCCTACAACAAATATTACAAACAAGAATAAGACAACTTCATGATGCCAATTTAGTTTCTTGTGTTTACTTTTTAAATAAACGAATCTAATTAATAGATAAATAGGAATTGTAATTACCATGTATGGAATCATATTTACGATGTATGCTAATATAGCTCTCATATTAAATTATCACCACCAATTCTTCTAAATAAATTATACTACTTTTTTGCAAATTCTCATATAGTTATGAATTAAATATTTAAAAATCGAAATGATCGGAATATTCGTATACTGAGTATGTAGGAATTTTTATTATTTACTTATTTTTTCTTTGATTGCGGCCTGAATTGCAGTATAACTCGCATCACATATATGAATTAATTCTTATTTGCGAAAATATATAACTATATTTATATAATTATTATAACCACTCACCAAATTTTTTAATATATATACTTTTTACTATTTGTGCAATTACTCCATATATTACTACAAAACCAATTAAATATAAATAATATATAGCTGGTAATATTACGAAGTTAAATCCTGTTGTAAAGCTTAATACTATAGGTACAGTTATAGTTGCAACTATTGTTAAGAATGTTAATAGTAATAAAGTATTACTTGGTCTAGATTTTGTAATATGATTTGTTCTTATATAGAATATCATAAATGTTTCTGTAACAATACACTCAACAAACCATGCTGTTTGGAAATAAGCTTGTAAATTCATTGAATTATATTTTAATACAAACCAGAATACTAGGAATGCTACTATATCTGTAATTGATGAGATAACTCCAAATATAACCATAAATCTTCCTATTGATTTTATGTCCCACTTTTTTACTTTCCTTAAGAAAACTTCATCAACATTATCATATGGTATACCAATTTGTGATAATTCTACAATAAAATCTTGTATTAACATTTGAATTGGTAATAACGGTAAGAATGGTAAAAATATAGATGCAATTAAGATACTAAATACATCCCCAAAGTCTTGACTTAAAGCTAGTTTCATATATTTTAATATATTTCCATAGACAGTTCTACCTTCTATAACACCATTATGTATTACTTCTAAGTTTTGTTCTAAAAGAATTATATCACTTGATTCTTTGGCAATATCTGTTCCTCTATCTACACTTATTCCGACATCAGAACTTCTTAGTGCTGGAGCATCATTTACTCCATCACCCATATATCCTACTGAATGTCCATTTTTTCTTAGAATTGATACTACTCTTTCTTTTTGCATTGGATTCATTCTTGCAAATATATCTATTTCTTCTACTTTTTTACTTAGTTCATAATCATTTAATTCATCTATTTCTTTTCCAGTTAAAATTTTAGTTTCTATTCCAACAGCATTACATATATTTTTAGTTGCAAAAGCATTATCTCCAGTTAGTATTTTTATATCTACACCATATTCTTTTAATTTTTTAATAGTTTGTTCTGCTGATGGTTTTGGTGGATCCAAGAATGCAATTAAGCCAATTAATGTAAAATCCACTTCATCTTCTGCATCATACTCATCTACACCAGTATATTCTGGTTTAACTGCTAGAGCAATTACTTGCATTCCATCTTTTGCCATTTCTTCGGCTTTTTTATTTACTTTTTCTGTTATTTCTTTTGTAATTGGAACCTCTTCTCCATTTACTCGTGCCATATCACATACTTTTACTACTTCTTCTAATGCTCCTTTGGCAATTACTCTAATTTTATCATGATGAGTCACAACTATTGATGATCTTTTTCTCATATAATCAAATGGAATTTCATCTATTTTTTTATAGTTAGATATATCTACATTATGACTTTTGGCATATTGAATTATAGCTTTATCTACTATGTTTTTATACCCCGTACCAAGAGAACTATTAACATATGCACATTTTAGTACATAATCATCATCTTCTCCATCAACATTAATATACTTTTGTAGTTCAATGTTGTTCTTTGTAAGAGTTCCTGTTTTATCAGTACATAACACATCCATAGAACCTAAATTTTGAATTGATTTAATACTTTTAACTAGAGTATTCTTTTTAGCTAATGCTTTACTTCCTTTAGTTAAGTTAACATTAACTATCATTGGTAACATACTAGGTGTAATACCTACAGCGACTGATAAAGCAAACAATAATGCTTGATTGATATTTCCTCTTATCATTCCATAAATTACAAATACTAATATACAAATTATCAACATACATTTAATAAGAAGCCCTGTAATATGATTCATACCTTTATCAAAAGTTGTTTCTTCTTTAACTACTTCTTTTTGTTTGTTCATATTACCTATAAATGTATCAAGTCCAGTTTTAATAACTACACCTTTTCCTTGACCACTTATAACATTACAACCCATTAAACATATATTATTTATATCTATAGGATCATTAGTTTTACTTTCTATATTGATATTCTTTTCTACTGCTGCACTTTCACCAGTAAATGCTGATTGATTAATAAATAAGTCTTTACTTTCAAACAAATATAAATCTGCTGGTATAACACTTCCTGCACTTAATGTAATAATATCTCCATAGACTACTTTTTCTTGTCTTATTTCTTTTTGTTTACCTTCTCTTATAACATCAGTAAATATCCTTATTTGTTCTTTTAATTTTTCATTAAATTTATATGTGGACCAATCTTGACTAAACCTTATAATAACACTTATTAATGTAATACCAAGTATTATAAAAGCACCTATTTTATCATCTGTAATAAAATCAATTGTGGCAAGTAAAAATAATATTAAGACAAACTTATCTTTTAATGCTTCAAACATAAAATATAATGGGGTTTTCTTTTTTCTATTAGTTGCGATGTTTTCTCCATATTCTTCTAATCTATGACGAAAAGCATTTATATTTAGTCCATCTTCATTTGTTTTAAATAGTTCCATTATTTCTTCTTTACTTTTAGAAGATAATTCTTTGTGCTCTAAATCATTATTCATTATTCTCACATCCTACAATTATTTTACCATAAAATTAAATGATTAAATTATTGAATGTGACTTAATTTAAAAAGACTAGATTTCTTGAAGTTTTTATTAGTTTAATTACTTATTGTTTTTTGCTTTGATTGTGGCCTGTATGGATATATGCCTAAGGGGGTTATGACTAAAGAGCATAAGTTATATATAAATGAGGAATAAATCCCTATAAATAAGACTTTAAATAGTAATAATTCTTATTATTATATTTTAGATTAAATGCACAACTAAACTATTTAGAACAGGAAAAAAATCGAATAACTAGATACTACAATTACAGGGGGTTATAAATATTAAGCATCGTAATATCTTAATCTTACGATTGTTCGTAAAAACAAAAATTTTTCGATCAAACAATTGGTGCTGTTAACTCTATATGATT
>JAFWRK010000074.1 GCA_017519965.1 Bacilli bacterium | reverse complement strand
TTGCCAACGATTCTATAATCTTGTTTATTAAGAGCTGTCGGAGCAAGTAATGATGCTAGGATTCCGTTTTTAAACCACTCAGGCATAGTTCCATCATAACTTGATACTTCTTCTAAAGTTTTGGATTTATGTGCTACACCATTATTTATTCCATATCCAATTGCTACTATTCCAATTACTTTTTTATTTGGAACATATTTTGATACTCCACGATTAAAAGTGCCACCAACATACCAAGTGTTTAATCCTAGTGTTTGTGCATATAACATTATATCAGCACTTGAATATCCTAGTTTTTCTGCTAAATCATCAGTATCGTTTCCTGCTAAAATAATATAATTTTTAACACCCTTTGCTAGTAATAATTTAATAATACTATTTACTGCTTTATCATTATCAAGCATCAATTTGATTGATAAATCATATTTTTTATTATTTTCTTCTATTCTTTCATTTAATTTTGATACCAAATCCTCTGGTATTTTCTTATCAACATATTTTCTTACCATATGTCTTTCTTTCATAGCTTCTTTAATAGTCATTGAACCACTCCTCTACAAATTACTATTTATCCGTCTATTTAATTATACCACATTTTCAGTCATATTTTTTAATGACTTGCTAATCGGAAGATTACTATTTTCCGATATAAATCAAGTATTATTATTACTTGATTTAGAATGAAAATACGTGGCACGTTTTGTCAGTTTACTGATGAAAGTGGCGATAGTATTTTTCTTTTTTTATGAATCTCAATGATGAAATAAAAAAGGCACCTTTACTACTTACGAATGTTTGTAGTATTGGTGCTTAATGGGATTCCAAAGGGTTTATCCTTGGCACACATTGTTATTGGCTCTGCCAATATCATAGTGTGTTACTATCTTGTCTTAAAGATAGTCTTATAAAGATAGACCATCATCTTTGCTCTTTTCTTTATAAAGTTTATAATCATTACCTAATATTTGATGTATTTCTTTTTCCTTTTCTTTTGAAATTAATTTATCAGCTACTAAATTATAAAAGAAATTAGCTACTCTTTCTATTGTTCTCTTTAAAACTGTTATTGTATTTTCAAGTATTGAAACTTTATTTGAGAGATTTGTATTCTGAAATTTTAGATCTATTATTTCATCTTTTAAATCATAGTTTTCTTGTTGAACTTTTGAATATGTACTTATTTGTTCTTTCATAGCTTTATATGTATTATCTAATTTAGGTTTCATCTCACTTATTTTTTTAGATTCTTCTATTACTTTATTCATACTATCAAATGTATCTTTTTTTATCTTAATTGATTCTTTTTCAAATAATACTGGTTTATTAGATTCCATTTTTACTTCTAAATCTGTAATAGCTTGATCTAATTTATTACTTCTATTAGTTAACTCTTTATTTACTTCTTGTGTTGCTCTTTTAAATTCTTTCATATTTAAGTGTTCTACTGTACTATGTTTTTGACCTCTTTCTAGAGCAAATCCCCCTAGATTTAATAATTCACAATAATTATCTTGCAATTCACTTAAATGCTCTTTATCGTGGATATATTGCTTTTTAGAGATGGTATATCGTTCTGTATTTGTTCTCTTATCAAACTTTTTTATTAATGGGACTACTACACAATGTATATGAGGTGTTTTTTCATCCATATGTAATGTTGCATGTAATATTTGTTCATCTTTATACCCTAGATAGTCTTTTACAAATGCCATACAATACTTTGACCATTCTAATACTTTTTCTTTTGGCATATCATTGAAGAAGTTATGTGAGGCAGTAAATATCATTTCATCTGCTACTACGCTTTTAGATTTATCTACCATTTGTCTAAAAGTTCTTCTTCTATCTTCTCTTTCAGATTTCATTCTTTCTTCATGTTCTTTTTTATATTCTTTTGTTATTTCATAAAACCCTTTAACATATTTCATATTTAATGGAACAAGTTCTACATTATCTTTAGTTTTTGATAAGGCTATATCTGGATTCGAGTTATATGCTTTCTTCTCTCTTTTATTATGAGAGCCAATTTGAGCAAGATCATTTAGTGTATAGATAGGTTCACTTCTGAATATTGCATAATTCATACTGATTCACCTTCTTTAATTTGAAATCCTATCACACTTTTTATAACTTCAGTTGTATTTTTACTATCATATTCATTAACTGCATTTCTTCTATTATCATCTATACTTCTAATATAATAGTTTTCTGTTGTTTCTATATTTCTATGTCCTAGTAAATTTGCAACGTCTTTAATTTCGGTTCCATTATTTAATACCTTAGTAGCATATGATCCTCTTAAATCGTAGAATCGACAACTTTTTATTCCAAGTTCTTCATGTATTAATTTAAATGGATATCTTATTAAATCAGTTCCAGAGAATGTTCCATCATCTTTGGTAAAAACTAAGTTTAAATTATTTTCTCCACAATTTTTGTTTAAAACTATTCTATTTTCAACTACTTTTCCATAATCATTCTTCACTTCTTCTATATGATAATATTTATAGTCTTTGCCATACAGTTCTTTTAATCTTTCTTTTAATTTTTTATAATTGGATAAAGCTATATTTAATGTTTCACCAATATAGATTTTTCTTTTTCCACTTTCAGTTTTAGTTGATCCAATAAACCATCTGCCAAGTTTATCTTTTGGTTTATCATAAACACTATGTTGAACATTTATAATTCCATTTTCTAAATCGATATCTTCCCAAGTTAATGCAAATACTTCTCCTGTTCTCATTCCTGTAAAACATGATGTAAGAAATGCACATATAAACGTATTATTGTTTTTAAATTTTTCAATAATCAAATCTATTTCCTCTTGGGTATATAAATGTTTAACATTTTCTTCTTTTTTATCAATCTTAGGTAATCTAATTGTTAGAGCAGGATTATATTTAATAATTCCATATAAATTGCATGCTTCTCTAAATGAGCCTTTAAGGACTTTAAGTATATTTTTATAGTATTCTCTTGAAAAATCATATTCATTTACTAAATCTATAATAAATGTATTTAAAGAAACACTAGTTAATGTTGACAGTTTATATTTTCCTATTTTGGGCTTAATGTACTTATTAATAATTGTTTTATAGGCTTGAATGGTATTGTATTTTAAATTATTTTTACAATAGTTATTTAACCAATAATCTAAATAATCACTATATGATATTTTTGATTCTTTATAAGGTTTACCTGCGTTAATATATTCGGTATATGCTATATTACCTGCTTCTATAGCTTCTGCTTTTGTTCTAAATCCACTCTTATTAATGTATTTTCTAGTGCCATTTACAGATGCTATTTCAAATTGGTATTGATATACCTTTCCTCTTTTCATGACTCTTACATCAGCCATTTTGTACCTCTATTTCGATATTAGTAACTAACTTCTTTACATTATTAATATCTGATAAATCTTTTCCCTCGTTTTGAATTAAGAATCTTTCTAAAGTGGATTTTAAGACTTTTAAACTTCCTAATTTAATTGCAGGTAAATATCCTTTTCTTATTAATTCATAAATATAATTTGGGCTAGAATGAAGAATACTAGCAACTTCCTGAACTGTGTATATTAATCTGTCTCCCATTATTTAAACTCCGCTAATAATTCTTCAAATTCTTTAATTTCTTCTGGAGTCATAGGATCTGACTTACACATTTCAGGATGTTTAATCCAATCAGGAGTATTATCTTCATATTCTTTTTTATTATTATATTTATTATT
>JAFWRK010000073.1 GCA_017519965.1 Bacilli bacterium | reverse complement strand
TAGATTAAAGAATGCTATTAATGTAATAGATATTAATAAAAGAACTATAAATGATGATGAATATGTTTTTGTACTAGGATTTAATCAAGATAATTTACCAGTTATTAATAAAGATATTGAGTTTATTACAGATAATATGAAAGATGAAGTACAAATGTATTCAACAAAAGAAAAGAATATAAGAAGTAAAAAGAGTCTTATAGAAATATTATCTAATATTAAGAATTTATATATATCTTATAAATTAAGAAGCCCGTTTAGTACATTTTATCCTTCAAGTCTAATAAATGAATTAAATTTAGAAGTAATAGATCCAATTAAAGATAATCATAGTTATTCTAATATTTATAATGAATTAAGATTAGGAGAAAAATTAGATAATTATTATAAATATAAAGAAATAGACAATGAATTAGTATTATTAAATAATCATTATAATATTCCCTATAATGTATATTCTAATAAGTTTTTAGGAATTGATAATAAAAAGTACTTAGAAAGTATAAATAAACCATTAAATATGTCATATTCATCAATGAATGATTATTCAGAATGTGCTTTTAAATATTATATAAAGAATGTATTAAAATTAAGTGCTTATGAAGAAAAGTTCCCAGCATTTTTAGGTAGTTTATATCATAGATTATTATCTATATATAAAAGAACTAATTTTGATTATGAAAAAGAATTTAATATATATTTAGAAAATAGAGAATTATCTTTCAAAGAAAAAATACTATTAATAAAGATAAAAGAAGATTTAAAAGAGTTAATTGAATCATTAAAAAAGCAACAATTATTAACAGGATATGATAATGAGTATTTAGAAAAGAAATTAGAAGTTCCTATAGATAATAAGAAAATAAGTATTATCTTTAAAGGTTTCGTTGATAAAATAATGTATTACAAAGAAATAGAAGATATATATTATTCAATAATAGATTATAAGACAGGATATATTGATACGAATATAGAACCATTAAAATATGGATTACATATGCAATTACCTGTATATTTATATTTGATTAAACATTCTAATATTTTTAATAAACCACACTTTACTGGTATATATTATCAAAATATATTGTTTAATTATCCTAATTGTACAAATGAAGAAGAGTACTTAAAAACAACTAAAGATAGATTAAAACTACAAGGATATTCTACCGATAATATAGATATATTAGAAAGATTTGATTCTACTTATACAAAAAGTGATTATATAAAAAGTATGAGTTATAGTGAAGAAAAAGGTTTTAGTTCAAATACAAAGTTAATAGGTGATGAAACACTAAATAACATGATTGAATATACATCCAAGATTATAGATAAAACAATAGATAAAATAATAGATAATAAATTTGATATCAATCCAAAAAATTATAATGGTAAGAATATATCATGTGAATTTTGTGAATACAAAGATATATGTTATATGAAAGAAAAAGATATAAAGTATTTAAACAAAGTAGAAAACTTAGATTTCTTAGGAGGTGAAGAGTAATGGGTAAAATGAAATGGTCTCCTGAGCAATTATTAGCAATTAATGAAGATAATAAAAATATAATTGTATCAGCTGGAGCAGGATCAGGTAAAACAGCTGTATTAAGTGAAAGAGTATTAAGAAAACTAAAACAAGGAGTACATATTAATGAGTTATTAGTACTTACATTTACTAATGCAGCAGCAGCTGAAATGAAAGAAAGAATCAGAAAAAAGATTACAGCTGAAGAATCATTGAAGGAAGAAGCAGATTTAATAGATGGAGCATACATAACTACATTCGATTCATTCTCATTATCAATAGTGAAAAAATATCATACAAGATTAAATATTACTAATAAAATACAGATTACTGACGAAGTAATAATTGACTTAGAAAAAAGAAGAATTTTAGACGAAATAATGAACGAATACTATGAAAAAGAAGATGCTAAGTTTGTTAAATTAATAAAAGATTTCTGTTTAAAAGATGATAAAGATTTAATTAATTATATTTTAAATGTTTATAAAAGGATAGAATTAAAATATGATAAAAGTGATTATATAAATAGTTTCTTTGATATAGAGTATACAGATATAAAGATAAAAAAATATATAGATGAATATTTAAGATTAATATTTGATGATATTAAAGTAATTAAAAAACTATTAATAGACTTAAATGATTACTTTGATGGTGAATATATAGTAAAAGTAGAAGATTCAATTAAAGAATTAATTAATGCAAATAGTTATGAAGAAATAATTAATAAATATGATTTTAAATCTCTACCTATGGTTCCTAGAGGAAGTAGTGAAGAAGGTAAAAAAGTAAAAGGAGTAATATCGGACTTAGTAAAAGAAATAAAGGGCTATTGTACGTATTCTTCAACTAATGAAATGAAAGAAGAGATATTATCTACAAAAGATAATGCACAAGTAATAATAAGCATAATAAAAGAGTTAGATAAGAGATTAGAAAGTTACAAATATAATAATTCTTCGTATAATTTTAACGATATAGCTCGTTTAGCAATTAAAGTAGTAAAAGAAAATGATGATATAAGAGAAGAATTAAGCAATAGTTTCAATGAAATATTAGTAGACGAATATCAAGATACTTCTGATACACAAGAAGCATTTATAAATTTAATTGCTCATAATAATGTTTATATGGTAGGAGATATTAAACAGTCAATATATAGATTTAGAAATGCAAATCCATACATATTCAAAAATAAATATGATACTTATAGAGATACAGATAAAGGCATGAAAATAGATTTATTAAATAACTTTAGATCAAGAAGAGAAGTATTAGATAATATAAACCTATTATTTGATCTATTTATGGATGATGAAATAGGTGGAGCAGATTATAAAACATCTCATAGAATGAACTTTGGAAATAAGTCTTATGAAGAAAAAGGAAGTACCAACCAAGACTATAACTTAGAATTATTAAGCTATGAATTAGATCCAAAGAATCATATTACAAGAGATGAAGAAGAAGCTTTTATAATTGGTAATGATATAAAAAATAAAGTATTAAATAAATATCAAGTATTTGATAAAGACGAAGGAATTCTAAGAAATATAGAATATAGTGACTTTGTAATATTATTAGATAGATCTAAGAACTTTGACTTATATAAAAAAATATTTGAATATATTGGATTACCATTAAATATTTTAAAAGAAGAGTCACTAAGCAAAGATCAAGATGTACTTGCTATAAAAAATTTATTAAGATTATTGATATGTATTAAAACTAATAATTATGATAATGAATTTAAATATAGTTTTACATCAGTAGCTAGAAGTTATTTATATAGAATAGATGATAAAGAAATATTTAATTATTTTGTAGATAATAGTTTTAAAAATAGTGAATTATATAATAAGTGTAAAGAACTAATAAAAGAAATAGATACTATGAGTATTAGTGAATATATTAATTATGTTTTAGATGAATTTAACTATGAAGAAAAACTATTAACTATAGGTAATATAAAGTCATTTAGAGTAAGAATAGAATACTTCTATAACCTAGCTAAATCATATGAAGAAACAGGTAAAACAATATATGATTTTGTAGATTACTTAGATAATATATTTGAAAATGATTATGATCTTAAATTTAATGTAAATGAAAATATAACTAATAGTATAAAGATAATGACTATTCATAAATCCAAAGGATTAGAATTCCCAATATGTTATTTTGCAGGTTTTCAAGATAAATTTAATATGAATGAGTTAAAAGAAAAAATAATCTATGATAATAATTATGGATTAATATTACCTAAAGTAACAAATTATTATAAAGATACTATATTAAAAGTATTACTTAAAAATAATACAAAAAAAGAAGAAATATCTGAAAGAATAAGACTTTTATATGTAGCAGTAACAAGAGCTAAAGAAAAAATGATATTTGTTATTCCAAAAATAGAAGAAGAAAGTGAAGTAATAGATATAGTTCCATATTATGAAAGAATAAAATATACTAAATTCTTAGATATATTTAAAAGTATCTATAGTAATATAATAAACTATTCTAAAGAAGTAGATATTGCAGCTACTAAAGATTACCTAGAAAGTAAGAAAGAAACAGAAGAAATAGAAAAAGAGCAAGATAATTTAGTTATAAAAGAAATAAATATAGAAAATGATTTAATAGAAGAAAAACATTATTCAAAAGAGTCATTACACATTGTAACAAAAGAAGAACAAGAGCTACTAGATTATGGTACTAAAGTACATAAAGTATTAGAACAAATTGATTTTAAAAATCCTAAATTAGAATTATTTAACTTAAATAAGAGAATGGAAGAAAAGATAAAATCATTCCTAAATAGTGAAATAATCAAAAAATATATAGATAGTGTATTTTATAAAGAATATGAATTTACATATTTAGAAGACAATACACATTCTCATGGGATAATTGATCTACTTATAGAAACAGAAGACAAAATGATTATTATTGATTATAAGTTAAAAAATATAGATGATGAAAACTATGATAAACAACTTAATGGGTATAGAAAATATATAAAAGAAAAAACTAAAAGAGAAGTAGAATGCTACTTATATTCAATTCAAGATGAAATATTTAGGAGGGTAAATGAATAGAATTTGTTTTATATGTTTAGGTAATATATGTAGATCTCCTATGGCAGAATATATTCTAAAAGATATGTTAATTAAGAATAATATAGATAATGTAATAGTTGAAACAAGAGCTACATCTTATGAAGAGCAAGGCAATGACATGTATCCTAAAGCAAAGAAAGTACTCAATCAAAAAGGTATTCCATACAATAGAAGAGAAGCAAAGAGATTAGAAAATAAAGATTATGATAAATATGATATTTTCTATTATATGGAAGATAAAAACTTAAAGAATATTGAAAGAATTTTAGAGAGTACAGATAAATGCCAAAAGCTATTAGATAAAGATATAGAAGATCCGTGGTATACAAATAATTTCGAAAAAGTATTTGAAGAAATAGAAGAAGGGTGTAAAGAAATTATAAAAAAACTAAAAAATAATTGATTATTATTTATTTAATGATACAATTAAAGTAAGAATAGAGAAAAGATAGAGGTAGAAAGAATGGAAAAGAAAAAGAAAAAGAACAATGAAAGAAAAAGTAATATTTTAATAGTACTATTACTTTTACTTGTAATAAGTATAGGTTTCTCAGCATTAACAGCAAACTTAAGTATTA
Organism: Bacilli bacterium; assembly: GCA_017519965.1. The sequence goes on along the minus strand of JAFWRK010000073.1, from coordinate 2,416 downwards.
TAGGTAATACTACTATTAGTAGAAATAATTGGGATGTACATTTTGCTAATGTACAATTATCAAGTGGTAGTGTTAGTTCAACAGCTCCAGTATTAAATGCAACAGCTAATGAAGTAACATATTCAGTAACACTTTCAAATCCTGGAGATTATTATGAATTTACTGTAGATGCAGTAAATGCAGGATCAATTGATGCAATGATTGATTCATTTAGTAATACAGGATTAACTACAGCACAACAAAAATATTTACAATATACAGTTACATACAATGATGGTGGAGCATTTGCTAATAAACAATATTTAAAACATGGTGTAACAGAAAAATATAAAGTAAGAGTAAGCTACAAAACTGATATAGATCCAGCTGATTTACCAGAAACAAATCAAACAATTACTTTAACTTTCAGTGTTAATTATGTACAAGCAGATGGAACAGCAATAAATAGATCATAAACTTAGTTAAAAAACTAAGTTTTTTTATACTTATACTTTATTTATTTTTAAAAAAATGATAAATTAATATATAGAGTAGGTGTAGTATATGAATAGTGATAATAAAAATAATAAGAAGATAATTATAGTAGCATTATTATTAATCATAAGCATAGGTTTTTCTATTATATCTTCATCTTTAACTATTAATGGTGTATCAAGTATCAAAGGAAATACATGGGATGTACATTTTGAAAATGTACAAGTAAAAAGTGGAAGTGTTACAGCACCAATACCTGTTATTAGTGCATCAGAAACAACTGTTACATATAATGTAACTTTAGATCAACCTGGAGATTTTTATGAGTTTACAGTTGATGCAGTAAATGATGGTACCATTGATGCTATGGTAGAAACAGTATCAACTACTGGACTTACAGAAACACAACAAAAATATTTAATATATCAAGCATCATATGAAGATGATAGTGAGATAATAGTAAAACATAGTCTAAAAAAACAATCATCAGAAACATATAAAGTAAGAGTAGAATATAATAGTGAAGTAGAAGGTGATGATCTACCAGATTCAGATCAAACAGTTTCTTTATCATTTAGTGTAAACTATGTACAAGCAGATGGAACAGAAATTTCAAGAGCTCTAATTAGAGCAATCTCTGGAGATGGAACACATATTGGAGATGAAATAGCAATAGATAGTGAAGAGTTCTATGTACTTAACAATGACAATACTAATATAACTTTATTTGCAAAATATAACTTATATGTAGGATCATCTTGTGATCCAGAAGGAACAGTTACACCTTTACCTACAAGTGGCTCAGGTTATAACTTACAAGATGCAACAGCAAAAGGATGGGTAAATGAATCTGTAGACTTCATAGGTATAGTTAAATTCTCGGGTACAAATTATTGGTATGATTCTGGTTTAAAACCTAAATATGGAGCAAGCTATTCAGTAAGTAATGTATATGATACTGACTATGCCCAAGCTCCTAATAGTATAGCCAATCCAACAAATACAAATTATTCAGTAGCATATTATGTTCAAGCATATAAAAATAAACTAGAGACATTAGGAGTAACAATTAATAGTGCAAGACTAATGACATATCAAGAGTCTGAAACATTTAAAAATGCAGGATTTAATAATGAATTAGTATCAAGTAGTTATTGGTTAGCTACTGCTAGTACCTCAACTCAAATATGGGCAATAGTATCTGGAACAGGACTAAATAAAACAACATATACATCAAATGACTCAAGAGGAGTAAGACCGGTAATAATAATTCCTGCAAGTAGTATTTAAAATAAAAAAGAAACTAATAATTAGTTTCTTTTTTTTGACCTTTTTGTTCAGCAGTCTTAATAATTTGAGCTAGTAAATTAATAGCTATTTGTTCAGTTTTTCTATTTATATCCCTTAATGGATTGAACTCAACTAAATCAAATGATACGACTTGATCCATATGTTTCATTATTTCTTCATTAATAGTCATTGCATCGTCTTCACTTATTCCATCAAGTTCAGGAACAGATACTCCAGGAGCAACATCTGGATCAATAACATCTAAATCATAGCTAACATGTACTCCATTAGTTTTATAACCAGCTATTTCGAAAGCCTCATCCATAACAGACTTAACTCCACGGTTTTTTATATCTTCAGTAGAGAATACCTTAACACCAGCATATCTTAAATTATCTTTTTCAGCATCATCAATACTTCTAGCACCAACAACAACACATTTAGATGGTTGAATAGTAGCACCATCATGGAAATATCTTAACTCATTACATTTATAACCAGTTATAGCTGCTAAAGGTAAACCGTGAATATTCCCAGTAATAGTAGATTCAAATGTATTATAATCAGTATGAGCATCAACCCATATAATACCTATTTCATTATTCTTTTTTACAGAAGCTAAAGCAGATGCAACAACAACAGAATGATCTCC
>JAFWRK010000072.1 GCA_017519965.1 Bacilli bacterium | reverse complement strand
TATTGCATCTTGCATAGCAGCCTCTGTTGTTTCTTTAACAAGGTAGTAATCTAATTCTCCACCTGTTTCATAATTATTAAGTACATTTATTAGCAGTAATGACATTACTGCTAATAAAATGATACCTACTGTTAACATTGCTTTATTCATATATTACTTTACCTCCCTCATTACTACTTTAATAGTACCGCACATTCGTTTGGCCCTACTTGATTGTTACATCCTGGTAAGCCAAGTTTTCTTCCATCTTTTGATGTATATTTATCATTTCTTATAAAACTACTTACATATTTTATCATATTATCCTCATATTTAGACTCAGTAGTATTCATATCCCATTTTTCATATGATAAGTTTCCTTGCTTAATATCTCTCTTTATGGCGTTGATATTTTCTGGTGTTAATACAATTCTATAATCAAGATAATCTTCTGTAGTTCCATTATCGTTGTATACCCCACCTTTTAATTTTTGAATTTTTTCTATTAAAACTGTTGGATCAACTTGATAATTTGGATTCTTACCATTGTTACCATCAATTGTTGCAGCTTTTGTCCAGTTATATCCTGGTGTTCTACCAGTTGCTGATGCAGATGTTGTTGCTTTCCCTGATTCATCAGTTGATGGGAACAAATCTTGATTATCTACTGTTCTTGTAGTATATGCATTTAGTGATGGTGTTTCACATTTTGGCGGTGTTGTCTCTTTTTTAGGTGTTGCGTAGAAGCAACTTATATTAAATGTCCAATGGAAATATCCAAAGTTTTCAGCACTTCCATTTATATTCCAATCAATACTATTACTACTTATAGTTTTTGGATCATTTGTAGCTTTGCTTATTGTTGTACATGTATTGTTATATTCTTCAGTTTTGTATGATCCTGTTCCCTTTTCGCTTGATGTTGTTCCTTGTGCTTTCTTCATGTACCAATTCCACCAATCTGAATTTGTAGATTTTGCATCTAATGGTAAACAGAATTTATTTGGAACACTATGCCATCCACCACTTGTGATTGGTTTAAATGATATTTCACCTGTTTTGTTGTTTACCCATGTACCAGGAAAACTCCATTCAGCCTTATAATAATCGTGAATATTTGTGCTATTATAACATCCACCACTATCTAAAAGAATACCATTATCTTTTACTTGATTAGTTTTTTCACTTTGTAAAGTTTCTGATTTAAACTCAGGATATTCCTTTACTTTAATCTTATAAGTTGATGTTTTTGTTGAACATGTTGCTCCTGCATTACATTCAGATAATGCTCCTTGATATAAATTCATATTATGTTCATAATCTGCTTGCGCAGATTCAGGATTCAAGAATACATTTCCTTCACATCCAGTATTGTGACATACACCATCACATTCACTTGATTCACCTAAATGTTTTCTCTTAAATCCTTTACTATCAGCAGAGAAATTTTTATATGTTTTAGTATCTGATTCTGCATACCATCTAGCAAATCCAGTACCACTCCATACAATCTCACCATTTTGTCTTACATATTTACCATTTGATTCAACATTTGCTACTGGTTGTATTGTTGCATTATATGTTAATAGGCTTTCTTTTTTTATTCCTTTAGCTCCATATATTTTGTTGTAACATGATCTACTACAGCTTTGTGTGTATTTTCCCCCATCACAATTCTTTACACATGCTTTGAATTCTTCATCTGGTCCAGCTTGTTTTAAAACTAAGTTGTTTTTGTGTTCACATCTTGGAACAGGTGTACAATATCCTTGTAATTGAGGAGCTGCATCTGGGTTTACATTTACATTACATACTACTTTGCTTATTACTCTCATTTGATATTCAAAACAAAAGCCAGCTACCACTGCTTGTGGAGCACCATATGATACTTCTACTGATTCTTCACATTTTTTTTCACATACTGTAACAGGATTGTCTGTAACTTTTATTCCATCATAATCGTGATCATATTGAACTGTAATTGGCTTTGAAGCTACGGCATAGAAATATTCATTATTTGCATAATAATAGCTTCCATCATTATTACGTGATTTATATAAGTTTATATCATTCTTTTGATATTCACATTTTAATGCACTTACCTCTATTTTATCAGGCATATCCGTGAATTCCCAAGTATGTTGAATTGATGTTGTTTTTTCTTTATTATTTGCTCGATTTTTCATCTCTTCAAAAGATTTTCCACTATTTTTAAATGCTTCTGAGGATGCTTTGTTTTCTATATTCTTTTGATAATGAACTGATGTTATTGTGTTTTTAATAATGTTAGCCAATTGTTTATCTTTCTCTGTATATGTATAATTTACTCTAACATTATATGGTGAATAACATCCAGGAATTAATTTTTGATAATTTGTTTTGTATTCCTCATTAAAATATCCTAATGTAGTTGAATCTATAATTCCATCTTTTAATATTTGTTGGTTTATATTATTGTCTTTACCATTGCTTCTCATAAATTGACAATAAATTGTATCATAATTTGTATTAATTTCTGATGATACTTTTCCATTATCAGGTGCTGGTATAAATAGTTCTATTCTTGCTGAAGCTCCATCTTTTTTAATAAGGTCTTCTTCCTTAGCTGTTAAAATTGAAACTCCATATTTCTTTTCAAATGCTTCTGCACTATCGCAGTAACAGTCTGTTTCACCACTGATTACCAGTGTTACCTTCACATAAGTTCTGTCAGAACTTGGACTTTTTGCTATTGTAAACGTAGGATTATTCTTTTTATTTGAATCATCATTATTATAAATGATTTTTCCTATATATTTATTCGCATTGCTTACAAGGACTGTACCATTAACTGGAGTAAATACTTCAGCATCATCATCATATGCTCCTTCTTCAATTTTTGCTATTTTTAAAGTACCTTTTACTGTTGTAAACGCAATTTTTGCATTACCACTATTATCTATTGTGTAATCATATGATGGATTATATTCTGTGGATATATATTTACTTGTACAACTTTTATATGTTTTTTCTGTTTCAGCGTTACAAGTTGAAGTAGTGGTAGTTTTCGATTCATTTGTTTTAGCTGCGTTTACATTAATAATTGTCATGTAATTCATTATTATTGTTAATATTATTAATGCTATTATTTTCTTCTTGCATTTAGACATCTTCATCTTCAATTTCTCCTTTCATTTGTTTTTCAACCTCTTTATAGTTTTTATTCTCTTTTACCTTATAGTTAGCAGTACTTTCTTTTTCTCTAACTAATCTGGCATCTACTCTAAAATTTCCTTTTTCATATGAGTCGAACATTTCTGTGCATGTTATAAGGGAAATTAAAGTATCTTTCTCATTTACATTAATATTATAATCATATATTGAGTACTCTTTGGCTTTATTTATTATGCTCTTTACGTATTCATCTCCATCATTTGGGTTATTATATGTTGATACTTCATTCTTATCTATGTACGATACTCCAAATATTTTAAATAAATAATCTTTTCCATCTATTGTAAATTGAATATACTCATTTTTCTTTGCAAAATCTAAATATGTAAAACTCATTAATTGTTCAAATCTAACATGACTTTTGTCTCTTATTAATGGATTTTTTGATAAGTTCATAATATTATGTCCTAATATTGTATTAACTCTATTAAGTTTATTCATTTCTCCTATTTGCCATAAGAATTGAATATCTCCATCATTATATTCAATAGCATCAGCTTCAGTTATTATTGGATAATCTATGTCAGTCCCTTCTACTTTTAACCATCCAACTGTATCATATTTAGGATTATCTTTTTTAAATTTTTCTAAAGTTTCAACTCTTGAATCTATTTTGTAACTTTTAATAGATGTATATAACTTTCCTACTACAACAAGAAGTAGAAGAAAAAGAATCAATACTACTATTATTACTATATTTTTGCTTTTGTTTTTTTTCTTCTTTTTCATTCTACACCTACTTCTTTATTACATATGGATTGTCTAATGTTCCATTACCATTTACAATAATACATTTACTATTTAAATATGCTACTGGTCTTACTCCAAATAGAGTTGAAGAAGATGTTTCTTCAGTAACTGCAGAACCCTTATCAGCTATTCCGTATTTTAATAAAGGATTCTTAGATGAATTAATATACCATGTTGAGTAACTTCCTAGTGTATCTGGTGCTGCACTATACATTTCGTACATATTTGGAGAAATTATTTTAGCTTTATATTTATTAACTTTTTCTTCACCATTATATGTTGCTTTAGCCTTATATACAGGTACTTCTATTTCGTGATTTACAAAGTATTTTGTTTCAATATATTCACTTGACTCATTATTAATTTTATATCCTATATTATATGAATTATCCACATCGTATAGATTTCCAGCTTTTTCCCCATATGCTATTTTATATACTTTACCATTTTTATTTAATCCATCATTATATATAACTTTTGTTGTTCCATCTTTTTGAGCTTCTATTATTCTCCAGATAGCCCCATTTATACTTATGTATTCTCCTGATGTTCTTGAGTTTACATAATCATCTGCTTTACCTCTTGTGAATTCTCCTAAGTTATAAGGATCATCTTTTGTACCAGTACCTTCTACTATTAATGTATCTCCTTTAATAGTTAACATAGGTCTTATACCAAAGTTTAGATCTTGATCATAAGCAAGGAATGATTTACCATATTCTTCTCCATAGAAGACATCTCTTGTAAGGTAAGCTTTCGTATCACTTGCTTTATCAGCTACCCATGACATGGTAGTTGGTTTTAGGAAGTTTAAGTTTCCAGATTGTGCTCTATTAACATCTACTATTGATGGTATATATACTTCTTTAGCTTTTGTATAACTACTACAACTTGTTGCTGTTGTATCATTTTCATTTACAGTCATCTGGCAATATTTATTCTTTACTACTAGTTTCTTTGATTCATCACTCAAATGATCATAATAGTATTCTAACCAATCATCTAAGCTACTGTAGTTAACATTAGATACATCTCTATCTGCTACTATTCTTACATTATCTCCATCTATATCTACTATTCTAAATAATACTCCAGAGAAATAAATATAGTTATTAGGATTACCTATATAATATCCAGTATTTTCAGTAGCTTTCTTAATTGTACTATTTAATTTTTGAACTACTGTTACTGTTCTTGTTACTGTTGATTTATTTTTTAATGTATCAATTGCAGAATAAGTTACTTCATATACTCCTATTTTTGATGTATCTACTTTTCCTTCAATTGTTACTTTTTCTGTGTCTATTGATCCATCTGAATTATCTCTTACTGATTTAACTCCAGGTTCAGTATATTCTTCTCCTAGACCTATAGTCATTTCTTTATCACCATTAAGTGTAATTCTAGGTCCTTTATGATCCACACTAGATGATAATAATCCACATTTTAAATAAGTGTAATATTTATATCCATCATCTTTCTTAGCAACTTTTACCCAGCTATCAGTTACTGAACAAGTTGTTTTCTTTAATATTTTATATGGAACATAAAAATCTGTATCTATAAATCCTTTTTCATATAGCTTTTGTAATGATACATCGGCTATTCTGTCTCCAGTTGGTAATTCGCTTTCATAAAATTCATAGTATCTTTGTGCTGCTTCTTGGAATGTTTTTTCATTCTTTTTAAATGTAATCAAAGGATTCAATACAAATACCCATAGTATTACTCCTAGGATAAGTAGTATTGATATAGTTTTTATTCTTTTATTTAGTTTTTGATTATCACTTAAAGTTAATTCAGTTTTTTCTTCATTTTCATTCATAACCCTTACCTATATTATCCTTTCCATCCTACTCTATCTTTTTTATTATCTAATAATAATTTTACCATGAAATATTCAAAAGTCAATGTAACTATATGATTTATTTTAATAAAAACAAAGAAAGATACCTTGTATTATTAGGTATCTTATTATTGCCATCTTGTTACTTCATTAATCCAATTTTTTAATGATTCACTACTTAATGTTAATGCCCCTGGTTCATTCTTTAATCCTTCATTAGTAGGTACTGTTATTAATTCTGCATCATATGTTCTTAAATACTCTACTTTTTTAATTAATATATAGTATTCTTCTGGTACTGCAAAAACTATCATAGCTGGTGCTCTTCTTTCTTCCAAATCTTTAAATACTGGTTTTCCATCACCATCTTTTACTGCTATTACTTGAATATTAGATATTAGTTTACCTAATACTACTTTGGAATTTGATGAAGTCATTCCATCTATTGATCTTGTACTTGCTTTTAAATATAAATCTATATAGTTTCCTGGATATATTGAATTACCATAAGTAGTTGTTGTATTAACCGATAAGTTATATAATACATATCCCTCTGGGTAATCTAGTATTATATTAGCAGGTAATTTTTCTTTATCTACAGCATTTCTTTCAGTAAATAAACTTCCTTCTGGAATAATCGTATCAGCATTTGAATACTTTCCTATTACATCTGATAGGTTTTTAATTGTATCATCAGTTATCATAGATGGAGGTACTTCTGTAGTATCTACCATATCAGCTGTTATCTTTACTCCAGCAGCTATTTGTTTTTTAGCATACGGTACTGTTATTGGATTAATAGCTGAATCTACTCTTTTCGCATAAAAGAAGAATAAGATACCTACTAGTATAACTATTCCTAATATTGTAACTATATTTTTACTATTAATTATCTTTTTCATATTAGTCACCCTTTATCTTCTTATAAACATTATATCTTATTTTTATAAAATTTTATAGACATATTTATTATTTCTTATTGTATATTCTAATTTTATTGACTGTGATGTTGCTACTTCATTAGGAATTCTTATGTATATTTGCTTTCCATAGTATCCTTGTCTTAATGCATTTACTATATCTATTTTTACATCTTTTCCATTAGCATTTTTATATACTAGTTTTCCATAATCTTTTGTAAAATCTATAAAGTTTACACCTTCATAATTAATTGAACCAAATTTTAGAGTTAATATTTTGTATCCTTGCGGAGCTGTAACAGTACTATAATTACCATTGCATTTAGAGATATTACAAATTCTATTTGTATATGATACTTCATCTGTTATATCATAATTTTGAATTATTATTTCTTCTTCTACTCCTTGGATATTAAATTTTAATTTACTTCCTAATGCTAACTCTTTATTCTCTTTTATTTTAGATAAATCTTCTATATTTATTTTTATTTTTCTTAAATGATCTGAACTATTATTTTCAAATTCTTGATAATAAAGAACAAATCTATTTTTAGGTAATTTTTTATCTACTTTAAAAATAACTATAAGTCTTTGTTCTCTATCTTTTTTTAATTCCAATGTAGAGAATGCTTTACCTAAGTCTTTAAATTCTGTTTCAAATGTTTTGTCAGTAGTTGTATAGTTATTGATTCCATTCATTATATGGAATCTATTTAGGTTTACCTTTCTTTCATCCAATAGGTTTTTAATAGTCATATCAACTACAACAAAGGCACTTTTAGATGATATTTGCTTACCATTATATGCTTTGTCAGAGTAATATGAATTATTTATTTTTATGTTATATCCATTTGTTATAAAACTGCTTCCTTCATAAACAGTTCCATGGGTTTTAATATATGAATAAGTATTTTTGCCCATTATAAGTAAAAATATTAGTATTATTACTCTACATAATAGTTTATGTTCTTGATAAATATAGTTTAAATTACGTAATAATCTTTTATATGTTCTTTTAATAGCATCTTTATCTATATTTATATTAATTTCTAGTTCTTCTTTATCACTTTGTTCTAGCTCTAAGAATTCTTGATCTGATTTAAAGTTAAATTTATTTATATCTATTCCAAAAATTCTTACTATGTATAATAAGAATATTCCAAATTGTATAAGTTGAGAAATAAACAAGATATCTCTAAAAGCTCTCATAGAAGCAGTTGATTCTACTCCTGTATAACCATTAAAGTAGCTTTTTACCATCAAAAAAGATATAAGTATTGCAAAATATGTTATTGTAGGTAGTAAATATAATTTCCAAGGCTTTTTCTTATGTCTTAGTAATAGTCCTAATGCCATACTTAAAGATATAAGAATTAGTAAAAAGAATATACTTGTGAATGATACATATTTTGTGATTGATTCGTTATATGAGTCATATGAACCTAATTTTATAAATTCATTTAAAAATGAATATGATTGTGTTGATTTATAGTAGACATATATTGCTAAAAGCATTAGAAATATATGTATTTTTTTAAAGTTTTTTATTAAAAAGGCATATGGTTTTCTAATAATCATATATATTTACACCCCTATCTTCTATCATATTTTAGTATACATTATTTTTAAAATAAAAAAAAGATAATCTTTTTAGATTATCTTATTTTATTTCTATAATTTCTACTTCATATGAACCATTAGGACTTTCTACTGTAACTATATCTCCTACTTTGTGTTCAAATAAAGCTTTAGCAATTGGACTTTCATTTGATATTTTACTTTCAAATGGATCTGCTTCTTGAGATCCTACTATTTTATATTCTTCTACATCATCATCTTCATCAACATATTTAATAGATACTGTATTTCCAATTCCTACTTTATCTTTAGATACTTCTGAAATTATTGATGCATTTTCTAACATCTTTTCTAATTGTTTAATTCTTGCTTCAATTTGTGCTTGTTCATTACGAGCTGCATCATACTCTGCATTTTCTGATAAATCTCCTAATGCTCTAGCTTCTTTTATGGCAATAATATTTTCAGGACGTCTTACATTTATTAAGTTATCAAGTTCCTGTTTTAATTCATTAAGTCCTTCCTCTGTTAAATAAACTGTATTTTTATTTCCCATTTATATCACCTCTATTTTGTATAAATACATTATATTCTTTCTTTTTTTATATTAAGCTCATCAGCTTAACTTGCAAAAGTATAACATATTTTTTTTATAATTTCAAGCTATTTAGCTTTGTTTGTTTTTTGCTTATAATCAAACTTATATACTTTTTCTCTTTCTATGTTTGACATAATGCTTTCTAAGTCTTTTTGACTATAATTATCTATCTCTATTATTGAGAATGGATCTTTTGATTTTTCAAAAAATCTTTTACTTAGGGTAGATAATCCTGTTAAAGAATTTTCATATTTATGAATACTTTTTAAATCTTCAATATTATTATTTCTATATTCTATTTTATTTAATTCTAGAACTTTACCTTTATTACTTAGGAATTTTATTAAGAACATACATGTAGCTCCTAAAGCAACTGTTCCTACTGCTAAAGATAATTGATTAACTGGTTGATTATGAACTAAATTTCCTATAGGTTCTGATAGAATTAATCCACTTATAATTGTTCCTGTATAAGTACTTAGTCTATATTTACGTTCTTTATTTTTAAATATTTCTTTATTTTGAATACCTTTTCTAGCTTGCTCTTCTTGAGCATTTACTATTTTTTCTAAGTTATTTTCTACAAAACTAAGATTAGAAAACTTTTTACCATCAGCAAATGTTACTTCGTATGATTCTGATCCTTTAGTTTTTCTTACTTTTTTTACGTCAGTTATGTATTCTTTTCTTTCATTTTTATTAGTTGTGAAATCTCTCATTTATATTTCCCCCAATACGATATAATTATTCACATGAGCTACATTGTATCACTTTTTTACATTTTTAGCAATACTTATTTCATGTTTAAAGAAGTCATCTGTCATTCCTGCTATATAATCTATTACTATTCTTTTATTATCTGTATTATTTTTATATTCTTCACTTTGACCTGATAAATATATTTTATAGATATTACTTTCTGTATTATTATTATTTAAATCATCTAAATATTTATTATAAATAATATTCATACCATTTTTATAATATTCTTTTTCTTCATTAGATAAACTAAATGCATATATATGTTTATAATTAAAATCTTTTAGCATAAATAAAGCTTTGTATACTTCATCGCTTAATTTAATATAAGGTTTATCCATACTTTCTTTTATTATGTCCATTATTATTGTATTTACTATTTCTTTATTAGTAGAACCTATTACTTCTGTTATCTCTTTTGGTAATTCATTTCTATCTATTTTACCTAATCTAATAGCATCTTCTATATCTCTACCAATATAACCAATAATATCACTAATTCTTACTACGCATCCTTCTAAAGTCATTGGTGAATATTTTTTAGATTTAGCTAAATCAGTATATGCTTCTTCATATTCTCTAAATACTTCTTCTTTAGTTTTTTCCATTGGCTTATATATTGGAGATAACATTTCTCCATTATGACACATAATACCATCTAATATTTGAATAGATAGATTTAATCCTTTACCACCATTTTCTACAAAAGCGTAATGTCTTACTCCTTGTATATTATGAGCAAAGTATTCTCCTAATTCTCTTCTAGATATTTCATTTAAGAATGACTCTCCTGGATGACCTAATGGAGTATGTCCTATATCATGTCCTAAGGCTATAGCTTCTATTAAATCTTCATTTAAATTAAGTGCTCTACCTATTGTTCTTGCAATTTTACTAACTAATTGAACATGTATCATTCTTCTAGTAATATGATCATTATTATTAAATGAATATACTTGTGTTTTATCTTGATATCTTGAATAACTAGATGCATGTATCATTCTATCTATATCGTGATAAAATGCTGGTCTAATATCATCTTCATCTTCTTTTAATCTAATTGCTTTACTACTAGGTGTTGCATATTTAGATAAGTATTTTTCTTTATTTAAAAAATTATTTTTAGCTTCATTTATATAATCCATATTATTTACCTTTCTTTATTAATCTAATCATTGAATACATTGGTAATTCATGATCAAATTTCAATTTTAATACTTGTTCTGGATGTCTAGCTACATCTAGTTTATTCATATCTTCATCAAATATTTCTTCAATTTTATAATTAATTATTTCATTATTTGGTGTAAATATTTCTACTTCATCACTAGGTTCAAAATAATTTCTTTCTACCATTACTAAGCATTTATTATCTTTATCATATCCTGTTATTAAGCCCAAATAGTCTTGATTTGATAATTCTTGTCTTCCAGTATAGTATTGATCTGAAAAATCAGCTTCATGAGTAAAGTAATGTGTAGATACTTCTCTATTTGCTACTCTACTTAGTCTATATTCTAATACTTTCATTCTATCTTCTGTTAGAGTATTATTATATAATCTATCTATTATTTCTCTATATGTACCTATTACTGTTGCTAAATAGTATAAAGATCTCATTCTTCCT